>NZ_MPPE01000052.1:0-8285 GCF_001896645.1 Tepidanaerobacter sp. EBM-49 | reverse complement strand
TTAAAATCAATAAGTTAAAACAGATTTAATTTCTTTTGCTTGTTCTGTATAAGGTTGGCAGAGGTCTTACAAAAAAACCTAAGATTACTTGACGCGATCTTAGTCATTTGCCGCTCTTGACATCCATTAGCCAATCCTTTATAATTTATAAATGCAGGCGTTAAAAATATTTGCGGGATTGTGTAACGGTAGCACTCATGACTCTGGATCATGCTGTCCAGGTTCGAATCCTGGTCCCGCAGCCATATGGCCTTATCGTCTAGTGGTTGAGGACACCGCCCTCTCACGGCGGCGACGGGGGTTCGAATCCCCCTAAGGCTACCAAATACGAAGCAAAAACCTCCACTTAAAATTTTGGAGGTTTTTTTATCTTGGCTGTTGTTGTGATATACATAAAACAAAAGCTAATTTTTGACCTGTTGACTTAAATCTTTAAACATTGTAAAATAATAAGGCAAGCTGATGTGGCTCAGTGGTAGAGCAGCGCACTCGTAATGCGCAGGTCGCCGGTTCAAATCCGGCCATCAGCTCCATGTGAATGCATTTGACCACCTTATCGGGTGGTTTTTATTTTAGGCTCTCACTTATCTTTTCAATTCCTGCGCTTTCATACTCTTCAATTTTGCCTTCATCGCAAAAATTGGCGAGTTTGGGGTCCAGGGGAAGTGAGCCTAAATAAGGTATATTTGCTTCTTTAGCTCCTTCTTCGCCTCTTGCTTTACCAAAAACTTCTATTTTTTCTCCACATTTAGGACAAGCTACATAGCTATAGTTTTCTATAAGCCCTATCACAGTCAGGTTCATCATGTTTGCCATCTTAACCGCCTTTTTTACTACCATGCCTACCAGCTCCTGAGGTGATGAAACTATTACGATACCATCCAGCGGCAGCGATTGCATTACAGTAAGAGGCGCATCACTGGTTCCCGGTGGCAAGTCCACTAGAAGATAATCTAAATCGCCCCAAATTACATCATCCCAAAATTGCTTAATGGCATTACCAATTAAAGGCCCTCTCCAAATTACAGGATCGTCTTCATTTTCGAGTAAAAGATTTAGTGACATTATGCGAATACCGCTAGCGCTTTCTACCGGCATCAATCCGATGCCAATATTCTCGGGTCTCTCGTTTATCCCAAACATCTTGGGAATGCTGGGACCTGTTATATCTGCATCCATTATTCCGACAGTATATCCTTGCTTCCTTAAGCTTACTGCCAAAAGACTGGTTACTGTGGACTTTCCTACGCCGCCTTTTCCGCTCATAACTGCTATAACCTTTTTAATTCGATTCAATCCTGAGGCTTGCGGCTCTTGAGCCCCGTCATTTAATTCCTTATCTATATTTTCACTGTTTGATTGATTTTTATCCACTATATGCACCCTTTCTTTAACCTTTCTGTCACTTGTAATTACAGCACTGCCTTCTTCTTTGTTTTATAGGCATTAAGTTAGTGCTGTGGCATTTCGGACACTCGTTATAGGTTTCACCTTGCGGCTGTTTCCATTCATTTCCACAGTCTCGACACTTTAGGGATTGAACAAATCGGTACGTTCCTCCCTCGATTTTTATAGCTTTACCTTTTATAAGCGCCTCAGCTACCTTTTTTCTTGCTGAATTTATAATTCGAACAAAAGTAGGTCGCGATACATTCATCCTTTCAGCACACGGTTCTTGCTCAAGACCTTCAAGATCTTTTAATCTTAATGCTTCAAGTTCATCTACCGTCAGTACAACTTCTTCTAAATCTCTAAGCGGCACGCCGGCGGGTTTAAAATACGTCACATCTGGAAGGAATTCCACATGCCGCCATTTAGTTGGTCTTGCCACACTTACACCCCTTTCACTAAAACCTACAATATTCTACCATTGTAATGAACATATATCAATAAGCAGAAATAAATATTGGGCGAAGACATATTCGCCCAATAGGTTCTATAGATACTATTTTCCCGCTGTCTAATTGTCGCCGGAATTTTCTTTTTCTGTTTCTTTTAGATCTTTAAGTCTTTTTTCTGCTAACTCAAGCTCTTCTTTTAAAAATTTTGCTCTCTGAGTGAGGATATCAATTTCGAATTTTGAACTAGGTTCTTTGTAATAGTCCATTCCACTATACGAATAGTCGCCTCTTGCCCAAAATGGTAAACCTGTTGCATAGAACTGCCTTCTATGCCCTCTGCCTAAACCATAATATCCGGGCTTACAAAAACCAGCGCAAAAGCCAGCACGTCGACCAGTCATTGAACCATAACCGATAGGACCTGTACCGTCTCCTCTTGGCATAATCTCACCCCCTATTGTATTATTATGGACATATGTTTATTACTACATTAAGCATAACATAGTTTTAAACATATGTCAATAATCTTTCTAATAATTTTTTCAACCAAATAAAAGATAGTTTTATGATAATAATTTACTGAATTGTCATAGGAATCTTTTCAAAATGTAGTCAGTTTCTTACGACCTCGATTAGAATAGGATTATATGATAAAATGTGATATAATGAAGTGGAAAGAAAATATTTTATCTTCTTTCAATCGAAAGATTGAGGTGATGTCAAATGACAGATGATATGGTTGAGTTAAAGGTTAAAAATGTTGCTATCGTGGATGGAGACTTTTCGGTGCTTTTGATGGACAAAGATGAGAGAATGGTACTTCCTATAGTTATTGGGGCTTTAGAAGCACATAATATAGTTATGCCTATTCAAGGAGTAACTCCTCCCCGTCCAATGACACCTGATCTTTTAAAATCTGCTATAGAAGCATTGGGCGGTGTACCTGAAAAAGTTATAATAACAGATATAAAAGGCGATACCTATAATGCTGAAATTTATATAAAGCAAAATGGTAAAGAAATAATTCTTGATTCGCGGCCAAGTGATGCTATCGCACTTGCTTTAAGATGCAATATCCCTATTTTAATGAAAAGACGGCTTGTGGAATTTACTTATGATATGTCAGATATCGAAGAACAATAGAGAAATGAATTGAAAATCATAAGATATTGCTGTATAATAGCTTTGTGAAATTCTTCTTATTTCACAATAATTTTAAAACTGGTGAGGTGAATTGTCCATGAACTGTTTAGAAGTTAGTAATAAGCTTCAAGAAATTCTGCGTCTTGATACTGACCCGGTAGCAATAACAATGTATAAAGATAAAGAAAAGCTGCCGAGGAAACCCTTGGATTACAAAATAAATCTATGCCAATTGGTTTCAACAGCGCGGTATCAGGGCAGACCCAGTTCTGGAGTTCCCGAAATGATGGTGTGTGCAATGGGAGCAGCATGTGTAGGCCTTATTAAAACACCTGAAGCTATTTCATCCGGTAAAGCTGCAGTTGGGCCTTATTGTGCAAATGAAGAAGCTGGAAAAAAATTTATGGAAAATACCTTCAAGCTCGGCGATAAGGGCAAACAATATGAAGGGATTTACGTTGAACCTTTATCTCGCGCAAAAGAAGAACCTGATGTAGTTGTTGTCTATGTAAATCCGGCTCAGGTAATGCGGCTTGTCCATGCTTGCGCATACGACAATGGAGAAAAGGTTGCAGCTGATACGGTATGTGAAGCAGCATTATGCTCCTCTATCGGCTTTGCATTAGCTAATAACAAGCCAACAATAGGCTTCCCCTGTGCAGGAGATAGAATTTTTGGCGGCACTCAAAATCAGGAACTTGTTTTTGTAGCCCCATATAGTTTGTTTAGAGACAAACTAATTGACAACTTAGAAAAAACTGCTAAAGGTGGTTTCTCCGTGTATCCTGTTCCGCCAAATATGGCCTGGACACCTTCTATGCCACCTACCTATACGATACAGCCCGAGGATTTAAAATAGATCAATTAAGCTTCAGATTCGATGAAGATTAAATTTAAAATTTAATAATACAAAAAAGAAGTTGTGTCTTATTGAATTTTGCGGCTCTTTTAAGACACAACTTCTTTTACTTTTTCCCATTTTTTGATGGAGCGACGAAATATAATTTTATCTATCAAAGAATATATTCTTACCTGTTGCCGATAGAGGAAGTCCCAGGACCACATCGCCGTCAATTAGATTCATTTTCCTGGCAACAACGCCTATGCGATACATGATGCGGTTGTCAACATTAAACATGCTCGCCGTCTTCGCCGCAGATCCTATAGCAATTCCTAGGTCCACAAAACGCCAGGGGCAAAATGGCCCTGCAAATTCAGAACCTTCTCTGGGCTCCGGCATTTTTGAGCATTCATCATAGCCGCATGCCCCGCAATTCAAGCCGGCGGTTTTTGCATCTTTTATGGCAACAAGCAACACTGCTCCGCAGCTTGCTACTCCCTTTCCATCTCTATCATAATTTTTTTTGCCGTGTTTTTCTCCATATGCCGCCATCTCAGCGCCGAGTCTTGCGATTTCTTTATCATCATCTATAACTTTTACTTCTATGTAATCTTTCCCGGCTGTTTTTGGCGCTGTCCTTGCAGATACTGCCATAAACTTCGCAATTATTTTCAGTGCATCATTCATATTCAAACACCCCTTTTAATATTTTAATAATTTACTATATTTTATAACGCTATTGCTGTTTTGGACTTTTCCTTTTTCAGCTCAATCCTCTCTATACGCTTTTTAAGTTCTGCAATCTCTTCCTTATGTGCGTAACCGGTAAAAACATCCTTTTTGCGTTCAATCTCCAAAGCGCGCTGCGCCGCTTTTAAAGCCTTGTTATAGTCTTTTACTTTATGCTCATAGTACTTGGCAAGTTCAAGTAATGCAAACTTGGTGTTCAAGTTTTCTTCAACCATTTTTATCCAAAGCTCTTCTGCCTTATGCCAATTTCCTAATCTTTTATAAAGAAGGGAAAGTTGTAAATATGATTTTTCTTTAATCTCAGGCACTTTAACAGCTTCATTATAGCAGCGTATGCTCTCTTCTATCATACCCATATCTTCAAACACCCTGCCTATACAGTAATAATCCTGATTTTGGCAGCTTTCCGAATTGATAGGATCATCTAGGGATTTGGCAATTTTATCTGTAATGGCAACCATCGAAAGTATATCCATACAATTATGATAAAATATGGGCTTTAAGGGAAGGGGATTTCTGTCATTTAAAAATCTAAAATATACTGAGGGAATCTCCCAGCCAGGTATGTCTCCCCTTCTTTTGATGAATAAAAGATTTGTTTCCAGCGAAGAAAGGCTTACGCTTTCAAGTCTCTCTCTATAAAACCTTCGCGCAGGCAGTAAGAGGTCAAGATGTAAAATATCCTCCAACGGATTTTCCATGCGATTTAGTAAATAGCGAGTAGCAAGCAAAGGCACGTCATAGCATCTGCCGTTAAAACTTATGATATTCTTGAAGTTCTTCAATAGGGCGTTAAGACTGTAAAGGGCTGCTGGTTCTTCATCATAGTCTCTTATAAAATACTGGATAACTTTAAAGTTGTTTTTATCAAAAAAGCCTATACCGGTTAAAAAGGCAAGGGTGCCTGTGCCTCCTGCAAGTCCTGTGGTTTCTGTATCTATAAATAGTGCATTTGAAAAGTCGAAATCCTTATAGGCATCGTCTTTTGCAATGATTCTTGTTAAATGCCCGGGTATATCTAAAACCGATCTAAGCTCCGTGCTGCCGTGGATATGGGATAAAGGATAATTTTTTTCCACTACGAGATGTTCTCCAAAAGGTGTTGCTACGGTCTTGGCGTTAAGTAAAGTTTCTATATGGTCAGAGGTGTCATAAAGATTTTCCGGCGGGGCAGCTATTTTTCCCCTCTCTATATCGTTTTTTGAAAGATATGCCTTCAATTTTTCTGAAAGGTTCAATCCGAAAGCACCCCTTTTATGATTCTTAGGGCATATTCCTTGCTGCCTGAACCCACTTCCTCATAAGGGCCTACGCATGAAGGACACCCATCTTCGCAATCACACTCCATTATCACTTGCCTAGCCGCTTTTAGCAGCTGTTCTTGCATGCCGTAAAGTTTTTCTGAAAATCCAACACCGCCCGGAAAGTTGTCGTAGATATAAATAGTGGGCTGCTGCGTAAACGGGGATCTTATTTGAACCACTCCTCGAATGTCTTTGGGATCACACATAAGATAGAGTGGAGCTATGTTTACCATTACACTGCAAAGGCCTAAAAGACCTGATTGCAATTCTTCTTTTGAAAGCCCTGCAATTCCTTCGGGAATAGAAAACCAGTATGCAGTGGTGTGCATTTCTTCAGGCGGCAAATGTATTGAGCCAAATCCTAAATTTTCATGGGTGAAAAGTTTTATCTTTTTAAATAAGGTTGCCAGACTTGTCACCATTACTTCGCCGGTATATTTTTCACTATTACCTTCGCTTTCTTCTCTGAATACATCAAGAACCTTTATTTCTACGGCAAGATTTGCATCTGTATAATAATCTACATTAACTTTTCTCACATATGCTTTTTTATCTTCAAAGTCTAATTTTTCAACTTGATATTGCTGCCCGGCATGCATATATATTGCCTCTTCATGAATCAGCATCGGAGCGCTGCTCCTGTCGATTTCTCCTATAACCTTGGCGCCTTCTGTTATATCTATAATTACAAAATTTTCCGCCGAAGCACTTCTTAAGCTGACTTCTTCAGCAGGAAATGATTCAGCCATCCAGTACCAACGTCCGCCCACATGGCGCAAAATTCTCTCGTTTTCTAAAAAGGCAAGGATCTCATTTATATTTTCTCCTCCGAATGTCTCGCCATCAACAAAGGGCAATTCAAATGCAGCGCATTTTATGTGGCTGACTAGAATATATAAATTATCCGGGTTAATAAGGCCGTGTTCAGGAGATGATTCAAAGAAATACTCAGGGTGATTTATTATAAATTGGTCCAGTGGGCTGCTTGATGCCACCAAAATCGATACTGATGCATCGTTTCTTCTTCCGGCGCGTCCTGCCTGCTGCCATGTACTTGCTACTGAACCCGGGTATCCAGTTATAATGCTTACATCAAGGTTGCCTATATCAATACCGAGCTCTAAAGCATTTGTGCTGACAACTCCGAGTATTTTTCCGTCCCGCAGTCCTTTTTCGATTTCCCGCCGCTCTCTTGGCAGATATCCGCCTCTATAACCTCTTACTAGGTTTGGGCCGCCGGGAAATTTTTTCATTTCTTCCCGCAAATATGTAAGCAAGACTTCTACCATCAAGCGGCTTCGCAAGAAAATAATAGTTTGTATCTTATTTTTTATAAAATTTAACGATATCTTCTCAGATTCCAATACGCTGCTTCGTCGAATCCCAAGTTGGCGGTTTACTACTGGGGGGTTGTAAAAAATGATGTGTTTTTTGCCTACAGGAGCCCCGTTTTCATCAATTAAGACCATTGGCTTTTCAGTTAATTTTTCCGCAAGTTCGCGAGGATTTGCTATTGTAGCCGAGCAGCATATAAAAATCGGGTCTGAACCGTAAAATTTACATATTCGTTTAAGTCTTCTAAGGACGTTTGCGGTATGACTGCCGAAAATTCCTCTATACATATGGATTTCGTCGATTACAACATATTTCAAATTAGAAAAAAGTTTCATCCATTTTGTATGATGGGGCAAAATGCCTGTGTGAAGCATATCCGGATTCGTAACAACGATATGGCCGTCTTTTCTTATTGAAACCCTGGCATCTGCAGGAGTATCTCCATCATATGTAAAAGTTTTAATATCTTCTCCCATAATATCCACAATATTCATAAGTTCTGAAACCTGATCTTGGGAAAGGGCTTTTGTCGGAAAAAGATATATGGCTCGAGCATTTTTATCGCAAAGCAAGCTGTTTAACACAGGAAGGTTGTAGCAAAGAGATTTGCCTGAGGCAGTAGGCGTAACTACTACTATATTATGATTTGCCAAAGTTTCCTCTAATGCACTGCGCTGATGGGAATAAAGACGATATATGCCTTTTTGTTTTAATGCAGATACAAGTTTTGGATTTAAGTAATCAGGGAAATCTTCATACTGTCCCGCTTTTTCCGGAATAACTTCCCAATGTGTCACATTGGCCAAAAACCGTTCATCATTTTTTAAAAAATCAATTACCTGCTCTAAGTTCATCCTGCAATTCATCCCCCAAAAACCGCATCCATTTAATGTTATTATACCATAATGCAATCTTCTTTATGTTATTAATTGTATCATAAGAACATTCGCACATCAATAAATAGAAAATTACCGATCGCGTCAAGTAATCTTAGGTTTTTTTGTAAGACCTCTGCCAACCTTATACAGAACAAGCAAAAGAAATTAAATCTGTTTTAACTTATTGATTTTA
>NZ_MPPE01000018.1:0-17082 GCF_001896645.1 Tepidanaerobacter sp. EBM-49 | reverse complement strand
TTTAATAAATAGACTTAAATAGATTTAATTTCTTTTCCTTGTTCTGTGGCAAGGCTGGTAGAGGTCTTATAAAAAAACCTAAGATTACTTGACGCGATCCAAATAATCTTTATTGTTGCATTTTGGACATTTTACTGGTATAACTTTTTGCATGAGGACTTCATCCTTTCCGGAGGTATTGTTTTCTTGTAAAAACATTGTACCACAGAGGATTGAAGTCCTCAATTTTCATTTGAGTATACAGAACGAAAACTATGTTTTGGAGGGGATTTATGTGCAAATAAAAAAAGCCAGTAAATTAAATGGCGTTAATATTGATAAGAAAAAATATTTCCTTATATTGTTTGTCGGCATCGTGATATCTGCAGTGCCATTATTTATTATAGCTACAAATTTCGGATTAAAACATACTGCTCCCAGTATTGAAATAAAAGATTTATTATGTATATTTTCGTTATTAGTAATGGTAACAGCTAATGTAGCTATTAAAATTGCGAGAAAAAATGAGGAAAAATAAATGAAACTTTCAAATAGAGTTATTATCCCCCTTATCAGCAATTTCTCATCTCTTGATGGATTTAACCTTCATATAATTGCTTATATTATAAACGGAAAAGAAGTAGTGCTTATAGATGCAGGCAATCCAGGAGACGTAACAAAACATTTTTTGTCACAATTCAAAGAAGACAATACAATATTGAAATTAAAGACATATTGCACATGGATCATGTGAGCGGAGGGTTTGGACTGGGGGAAAATGGCGTTCCAATATATCTTTCTAAATCAAAAGCGAGACTTTTAAAAGTTTTTAAAAGTGTTATTAGAATATAAATAGTACAAGTCAAGATGAGGAATTCCTAAATAAATAATTCGTGGTACAATAGGGGCACCAGATGAAGGAGGAACTCATTATGGCAAAACAGTACGACAAACAATTCAAGTTAGATGCAGTACAGTACTATCAAGAGCATAAGGACCTTAAGCTAGTTGGTTGTGCCAGCAACTTAGGAATCAGTAAACAGAGCCTGTCTCGCTGCAAAAAGGAACTGAAAGATTCCGGTGATATCGAGTGACGTGGTTCCGACAATTACTCTTCCGATGAAGAAAAAGAAATTGCCTGATTAAAACGGGAACTTCGTGATACCGTGGATGCGTTTGATGTCTTAAAAAAAGCCATCAGTATTCTGGGAAATTAACTGAAGCTGTTTACATCGAAGTTACTCAAAAGGCAAAGAAATCAAAAGAAGATATGTGCCCTGTCTCCGGAATGCTCAACATGCATGGCTAAAACGTTTGCCATCGAACCAGAAAAAATGTAAGGAAGCAATTCAGGATAAAATACAAAAAATCTACTATGGATCGAAGCGGGATTACGGAGCTCCCAAAATAACTGTAGAACTTCGTAAAAGCGATGAAATCATCCCTGAAAGAACCGTAAGCAAGTATATGAAAGAAATGGGGATAAAAGCCCAAGGGGTCAAGCCCTATACGATTACAACTAAAGGTTCTGACTTTAGTTGTTCCTTGCAAAATATCCTTGATGAAAACTTCAATCCTGACAGGCCAATGCTGTATGGCGCAGCGATATCGCTTATATATGGACAATAGATAGTATTCGATAAAATATCGCATCTATTAGCTTTTAGGGCTACATTTCCCGCTTCCTGGCATCCTTTAATTATTTGCTCTTTAAATTCTTCTGTATGTTGTTTTCTTGCCATTTAAGTAAGCCATTTTTTATACTGGCATATACAAAGATTTTCTTCAAGCTGGTCAGGAGGCATTCTTTGTGCCGCATAAGTGATGGCATAATCTACCCATGTTGTCATTTTCTGTTGTTAATATGGGCCTGAAATCAAGGAGATTACAAGTGAACTAACAATATTTCTGTCAGGTTTATCAATTCAAAATCCTATTAGCATTAGCTTTGGCTGGCTTGCACCCGAAAGCACAGCGCTGTTTTATAACCGCGCGACGGCTCACTTTCTATTTTCATTGTCCCGTCATGTGCTTCCACAATCTGTCGCACCAATAGAATACCCAAGCCGTGCCGCAGGTTCAGCCGATCGTCCGTGCTTTCCATGTAATGGGGCTTTTCTTCCAGTTCACGCAGCTTTTCAGGCGAAAGCCCTACGCCGTTGTCTGCAACTGTAAGGGTGACAGCCGTTTCCGAACAATCGAGAGCGAGTCTGATCTCGCAGCCCTGGGGATTATGTTTGATGCTGTTTTGCACTAAATTATTGATTGCCCGCACAATCAGGCGAAAGTCACATTCCAGCATGGCATTTTCAGCAGAAGGATTGATTTCAACATCCACCGAATAACTGTCGGAAAGTCCGCCATTCAGCAGTTCCACCGCATATGACCGCAGAAGTTTGGAGAAGCGTACCGGCTCCTTATGGAGTGGCTGCATTTCATATTCCAGCTGAGAAACCAAATTCAAATCCTGCACCAGTTCCTTTATTTTGACGCTTTGCTGTTTCACAATTTCAGCCTGTGCTTTTATAGAACTGTTTATAGTTTTATCATCTGCGATGCGTTCGGCATAACCCAAAATCATAGAAAGAGGCGTCCGTATATCATGGGAAACACCACTGATCCAGTTGGCCCTTGCTTCATTTTGTCTGCTTAAGATATGGGATGCTTTGTTGATACTTCCCGCAACCTCTGATAAATCCCCGCCGACAGACAGCGATACCGGCTTGCCGTTGGAAAGAGTTTCAATCGCATTGATAATCGGGTCTGTGCTTCGGAGAATTTTCCTCTTGGAAAAGAAATAAGCCAAAAACAATAATGAGAAGTCGGTGGCCAGCATTCCGGTAATATAGAGCGGAAGCGTTTGAATCGCATGGATAGAGAAATAGTTGCTAGTGAGCTTGGTATAGCTATCTTTCGGATAGCCTAATACCAGCAGGCCATCTTCCGTGTTCCAGACAAAAACGGGATAATCCTTTAAGTACCCTTTGGAAAAGAGGGCAACATCCTGAATTGTATAATTTCCGGGAATGTCTTCCGGGGTATCAATAGCCCATACACGATTTCCATCCGGGTTAAGGAACATGGCCCAAACATGAGCGCTCTCCAGTTTTTGGCGGGCATCGTCCGATACACCCTTTAATGTCGAAGCAGCAGCAATTTCCTCCAGCATATTTTGTGGTGAGGTATCTCCGTAGTCGTTTATAATAATGCTCTGAAACGTAATACCAAAGGCCAGTACATTGAGCAGCACCAACACAAGGATAAAAGCGGCAAAGGATGCCAGATGCTTTGAGATATATTTTCCAAATGCTTTCATGGCGTCACTTCCTTATGTTCAGCTTATAGCCCAGCCCTTTGATTGTAATCAGGGAAACAGGCTTTGACGGATCTGTTTCAATTTTTTCACGGATACGCCGTACATGGGCATTCAAGCTGTTTTCATACCCGAAGGGATTGTCACCCCAAAGGGCTTCGCAAAGGGCATCCACGGAAACGATTTTTCCCTTATTGTGCGCAAGGGTTTCCAGCAAAGCGTGTTCCTTTGCCGTCAGCGGGATGACCTCACCGGCTTTATGAACTTCGGCGCGGCTGAAATCAACCGTGCATCCGGAAAGGGTCAGGAGTTTCTCATCCTCTTTGTAGCAACGGCGCAGAACGGCATACACCCGCAGCAGCAACTCCTGTGGCATAAATGGCTTTACGATGTAATCATCGGCTCCCAGTCCAAGACCGGACAGCTTATCCGCCGCCTCGTCCTTCGCCGTCAGAAATATGACCGGCACATCGGCGAAGGTGCGTATTTGCTCCATCAGGGGAAAACCGTCTCCATCCGGCAGCATCACATCCAGAATTGCTAAATCAGGTTCTTCGCTTTTGGCAACTGAGGTACCTTCTTTCACAGAAGCGGCCGACACAATATTTTCAAAACCGTCATCCTTTAAAATGGCGGTTACCATTTTAAGCAGCTCCGGCTCATCGTCTACAAGCAGGAGCTTTTTTGTGTGTAATAATGTCTGATCCATTTCTTCGCCTCCAACTGCATCTATTATACCAAAGCATTTCTGTTTTGCGTGATGTTCAGCAAAAAGTAAGGTAAAAGTAAGGACACGAGAATGTAGATGTCAGGTTGGAGTTGTACCATTAAGAATGTCGAAAGGAGATGTTCATATTGGATTACATGATTACAACGGAGCAGTTGACAAAAAAATATAAAAATTTTATCGCTGTCAACCATGTTTCGCTCCATATTCGAAAAGGAAGTATTTACGGTTTACTTGGGCCGAACGGCGCAGGAAAATCCACTGCCATGAAAATGCTGTTGGGATTGACGACCCCTACAAGCGGCAACTTTGTTATTGACGGAAAGCACTTCCCCGATGACCGGCTGGCCATTTTAAAGGAAATCGGTTCATTCATCGAATCGCCCTCGTTCTATGCCAATCTGACCGGACGTGAAAACCTTGATATTATCCGCCGGATTTTAAGGCTGCCGACAAGCTCGGTAGAGGATGCCTTGGAATTGGTTGGCCTCACTGAGTTTGGCGACCGGCTGGCAAAGAAATATTCGCTGGGTATGAAACAACGGCTGGGACTTGCCGGGGCACTGCTTGGCAGGCCACCTATCCTCATTTTGGACGAACCTACTAATGGCCTTGACCCATCCGGCATCCATGAAATACGCAATTTGATGAAGTCCCTGCCGGAGCTTTACGATTGCACCGTTTTGATTTCATCCCATATGCTGTCGGAAATTGAGCTTATGGTGGACGATATCGGCATTCTGAATCATGGCCGCCTGCTGTTCGAGGGCGGCTTGGATGAATTGCGGCAGAGTGCGCTGCAGGCCGGTTTTGCCTCGGACAATTTGGAAGAAATGTTCCTCTCCATGATTGATAAGGACAATGCCGCCAGAAAGCAGAGGGCACAGCTATAAATGCGCTTGCCATTGAGCTGCGAAAAGAAAAACGGACAGGTGTTATTCCCGTGCTGCTGGCGGTTGGCATTCTGGGAGCGGCATATGCCTTTGTCAATTTCCTTGTGCGGAAAGATACCCTGCTGAACCTGCCGCTGGCCCCGATGGATGTTCTGCTGACCCAGCTCTACGGCATGATTATGATATTAAATATGTTCGGCATCATCGTCGCCGCCTGCATGGTCTACAACATGGAGTTTAATGGAAACGCAATTAAAAAGATGTATATGCTGCCCATGAGTGTGCCGGGGATGTGCTTTTGCAAATTTCTGATCCTGACCGTGATGCTTCTGGTTGCAGTTGTGCTGCAAAATCTGGCCCTGATGAAAATTGGCATGACCGAACTGCCGCAGGGTACCTTTGAGATGGGTACTCTGGTGCAGTTTGCCGCCTATTCGTTCATTACCGCTATGCCCGTGCTGTCTTTTATGGTTTTGATTTCTTCCCGTTTTGAAAATATGTGGGTTCCGCTTGGGGTAGGCGTCGCTGGCTTTTTAAGCGGGATGGCCCTGGCAAACTCGAAAGTTGCTTTGCTGATGATTCACCCCTTTGTCGTGATGCTGAAACCCGCCGTTGCTATGAGCGCACAGCCAGATAGCACGGTGATCCTTGTTTCTTTAGTGGAAACGATCCTTTTCCTTGGGGCAGGGCTGTGGATGGCAAAGCATCTGCATTATGAATAAGGAGGAAGAATTGAAATGAGTTTTTTAGAACTGCTTAAAATTGAATTTATGAAAGTGAAGCGCTCAAAAATTATTCCTTTGATATTCGTTGCCCCTCTTTTGGTGGTAGCGTCCGGGATTGCAAATTTGAGCAGCTATTTCACACCGGAATATACTAATGCATGGCCTGCCATGTTCATTCAAAGCGCCTTGGTCTATGCTTACTATCTGCTTCCGCTGAGCATGGTCGTTGTTTGCGTCATGATTGCGGGGAGGGAGACACAGAACAACGGTGTCTTAAAAATGCTGGCTCTGCCGGTCAGCCGATATGCCCTTTCGCTGGCAAACTTCTGTGTGCTGATGTTTTATCTTTTGATGGAAATGGTGGTGTTCCTTGCGGTATTTGTCGTTGCCGGATTGGTCGCCACAAGCACCATGGGAATTACCGAAACACTGCCTATTCTCTACCTGCTCAAGTGGTGCATGGGACTATTTCTTACTATGCTGCCCGGCGTGGCAACCATGTGGGCTATTACAGTGCTGTTTGAAAAACCGCTGCTTTCGGTAGGGCTGAATTTGCTGCTTGTAATCCCCGGTGTTCTGGTCACCAACACGCCGCTCTGGATCGTCTATCCATATTGCTACAGCGGCTATCTGGTGTCCTGCTCGCTGCACGAATTTACAACGAATACCGCAGGAATAGCCTTTGAGCTGTTTCCGTTCCTGTCCTGTGCGGCTCCGATCTTTGCGTTGGCGCTTACAGTGGCGGTAACACAGTTTGGAAAGAAAGAAATGAGGTAAAAAGATAGGAAATGAGTTGAAATGCAGTTCAAAAAGACAGATATTAAGCTAAATGGTGTAAGTAAAAAGATGCACGTGGTGACTGCGCTAAAGAACGAGAGGACATTCGTGCTTGTAAGATTTGCAGCTTAAAATTAAACTACAAAGCAGATTGGATAAACAGCCGCAAGAAGCTATAATAGGCTATTAAGGTAATGGCGAATAATGGTCAGCTCTTAGATTGTATTAGGGCTTATATGCTCTAAAGCTAAGAATCTTAATGAATTCTCAAACTGCATTAGCCCCATCATTTTGTAGATGGGGCTATGTCGGCGGTGAAAGCGTTTTCAGAATATACATTTCCGGCATTCCACAGCATGTAGCCCTGGATTCCATTATCATTAAGGGCTTTAATTTGTTTTAGGACATCTTCGCCTGTGTATTTAGGACTTCCAAGAGTAAAATCCTGTATCCACGGCCTTATAACAGCTTTTTTCTCAAGACCGGCATCCTTTTTTAGGGCATCTTTTACTGCCTTGTCGATTACTTCGTAGGGATGAGCATTTGGATTATCAAAGCCGTAATTTCCAGGATAATAATGAGAAGGGTATATCATTGGGCTTATGTAGTCTACTGTAGGCGAAATCTTTTCCCATTTTTGACCTATATTCATGTCATCATCTGCACTTGTGGTAAGACCAAAAACATCAGCTGAAATAACGACATTATAGTCTTTCAGTTGTTGGTGCGCATATGCTAGAAAACCTGCAACACAATCCTCTTTCGAAACATCGTTTTTACCAGGGAAAAAAGCTTCAGCATCTACTTTACTTCCGTTTTCAGGAAACCTTACATAATCAAACTGTATTTCTTTAAAACCGTTTAGAGCCGCTTCCTTGGCTATAGCAACATTATAGTCCCAAACTCGTTTGTCATATGGGTTTACCCAGGGTACACCGTTCCTGTCGCGCCATATGCCGCCGCTCTTTTTTTGGATTGCAAATTCCGGATGATGGTTGCACAAATTACTGTCTTTAAATGTTACTACCCTTGCTATTGGATATATATTATGATTTTCCAAAGTTTGTATAAAAGACTTAATGTCCTTTATGCGTACATATCTATCAGCCTCTGCACTTTCGACTATTTCTATATTGCTTTCATAAGTTATAAGGCCGTTGTCATCTTTTGCATCTATCACCATTGCATTTAATTCAGAACGGTCTAAAAAGTCGATTAAGTGATTAAAATATTTTGGAGTTCCGGCCGTGTTTCCGGTTACATATATTCCCTTAACAACAGGTACATCAAAAGAATTCTGCTTATCCAATGGCAAAGGTACGTAATATTCTTTCAGTGTTTCTTTCAAAACTTCATTTCTTCGATTCCACTCATTACGCCTTTCGATCTCCTTATCCCGTTTTGCATCGTTAATAGCCTGCTTTTCTTCAAAAAGTTCCCGATACAATGACTGGGAACTATAGGTAATGGTAAAGCTATGAGAATTAAATGCCAAAGAAACAGCACAAATAATTAAAAGCAAAAAGCTACCTTTTACAGTCCATTTCAATTAAAAGCCCCCTAATACTTCTGATTCTCTTACAAAATATATTATATCTTAACTTTAACCCTCGTATCTTTGTTTCTTTAAAAATTTTTTCATCAATATTAAATATATAACCTTGGCAAAAAATGAATCTATTCAGGACTTTGAACGTTTTTTATTCAAATAAGTGTCAAAGAACAATACTTTCATTGACGGATGTGCTGTTAAACTGATATACTCTATTATAACAGCTTTTTATTATTCTGATTGTATATTGTGCTGTCAACTTTGTTCCGTCAGAATTACTTAAAGCTGTCATTTTCAATTTCTACGAAGCTTGGGGAAGCATGGAATATTAAAAGTTTACCTTGTCATGGATTCAGGTTTATAATATAATAAAGTGGAAATAGTTAATCGATTTACTGGAGGTGATTATTTTGAAAAACAGGATTACAATGAAGGATATTGCTCGAGAAGCCGGAGTTTCTGTGGCGACTGTTTCTCATGTCATAAACGGTACAAAAAATATTTCTAAGGAAACAAGCGAAAGAGTGCTAAAGAGCATAGAAAAGTATAATTATGTTCCTGATTCATCAGCAAAAAATTTACGCAAAAAAAAGACAAAAACTGCCGGCTTGATTGTATCAAGTTTGCCTGATAATTTTGTAAATGATATGATTTTTGGTGTAGAAGAGCGCGCGAGAGAAATGGGATATAATCTTCTTTTGGTAAACACCAAAGAAGATGAAAAATATGAAGAAGAATCCATTAATCTATTGCATTCTAATTTAGTTGATGGAATTATTTTATCGCCTACTTCTGGTGATATCAGCTATTTAAATAAATATACAAATTATAAGTTTCCCGTGGTTATGGTAAATCGTTTTGATAAAAAAATAAAAAACATCCCCATAGTATCTGGCGATAATTATCAGCTTGGCTTTGATGCAACTACCCATCTATTGAGACATGGCCATAAAAAGATTGGATTTATATATTCTGTTCTGAATGTTTCAACAACAGAAGAAAGATTAAGAGGATATAAAGATGCTTTAAAACAATTCGATATTCCTTTTTGCGAAGGATGTTTGGAAAGAGGTTACGGAACAGTTAAAGGCGGTGCAGATGCTGTAGCTAATTTATTAAGCCGCGAAAAAGATATTACAGCTCTTTTTACCCAAACAGATCTAATGACAGTAGGCGCCATTGGAAAAATTAAAGAAATGCAATTGAGAATACCCGATGATTTAGCCATTATCGGATTTGGCGATTTCCCATCTGCAGTCATTATTGAACCACCTGTGACAAATATCATCCTTCCTGCAAGAACCATAGGGAGAACAGCGTTCGATGTATTGATAAACAAAATCCACAATCCTGATTATATGACCCATATACAACTGCCTTCTTCTTTAATAGTGAGAAATTCATGCGGTTGTTAATTGTAATCAAGGCTGAATATTTTATTCCAATTGGTAAATAGAATCATGTAACTATTTATCAAAAGACCGTCATTCTCATCACTTCTATAACACCATTAATTATGGTGTTATAGCCACTACCAACAAGCTTTTCCCTTCTACGGTTTTTAATTTTGCCCAACTACTATTCTTTTATTGTCTCCTATTTTTTTCTGCGCTTATTGTGAACGAAATAGCAGAAGTCCTATTATAATTTACTTTGTTCAACTTTCTTATTGGAATACCGCTCATACCGCAAAGTATAGTTAAGGGCCACACCTGAAATTTCCTGTCTAGTCAGCAGACAAGGGCAATACTTGCCATGAGAAACCTCCTTAGCAATTGGTATTATTGGGTTGTTCTAATTCGATTTTACCATTGCATGGAGGTTTTTTTATTTCAAAGTGCGTTTCTATATGATTTTTTCAAGGTTCAAGCCTATTTTATAGGTGGGAAAGTTGAGAATTTAATTAAATTTTTTAAATAACTATTGACAACAAAATATTTACATGATAATATTAAAAACAAAAAAGTAAAACGATTAACCAATTGATATATACAGATAATACACTGATAATTTATGTAACATAGTTAATCGTATAAATACATATAAGCTTTAACTTTCAAGTACATAAGTTTTAAATGTTGATACCAAAATTAGGCATTATAGATTTTCATTTCTAACAACAAATATAAATTTAAAGAAGGTGAATATCTTGAAAAATATTAGCATTGAAGAACTAAAACAAAAGGCAGCAGAACTAAGACAAACGGTATTGACGATGATTTATGAAGCTCAATCGGGACATCCGGGAGGATCTTTCTCTGCAGCTGATGTGGTGACAGCGCTTTATTTTAAAGAGATGAACATTGATCCTAAAAATCCTCGATGGGAAGACCGTGATCGATTTGTGCTATCAAAAGGACATGCGTGTCCCGCTCAATATGCCGCCCTTGCAATGTTGGGATACGTGCCTTATGAAACTATCCACAAGTTAAGGGAATATGGATCTCCATTCCAAGGCCATCCTGACATGAAGAAATGCCCAGGAATTGACATTTCTACAGGTTCACTTGGTCAAGGTTTATCCTGCGGCGTTGGAATGGCTATTGCTGGAAAAATTGATGAAAAGAATTATCGTGTGTTTGTGATGGTTGGTGATGGAGAATGTAATGAAGGTCAAATATGGGAAGCTGTCCAAACAGCCGCTAAATATAAACTTGATAATCTAGTGGTTTTTGTTGATAACAATGGCCTTCAATTAGATGGTACTACAGATGAAATAATGCCTACACAAGATTTCGAAGATAAATTCCGCGCATTTGGTTTTGAAACACAGCGTATTGATGGACATTCTATGGAACAAATCGTCAGTGTTCTTGATTTTGTTCGTGGACAAAAAAATGGAAAGCCAAAATGTATCGTTTTGGATACGGTTAAAGGTAAGGGTGTATCCTTTATGGAAAATAAATGTAACTGGCATGGAGTTGCTCCAAATGATGAAGAATATGAACAAGCAATGAAGGAACTTCGTGCATCAGTACAGTAGGAGGCTTGAAATGAGCGTGAAAAAAGACGATATGAAAAAGATTGCTACTCGGCAAGGTTTTGGTGACGAAATCGTTAAACTAGGAAAAGAAAATAAAAACATTATGGTCCTGGATATCGACATAGGAAAGTCTTGCAAAACTACTGAATTCCAAAAGCAACTTCCCAAACAGCATATTAATGTTGGTATTGCGGAGCAAAATGGTGCGGGAGTTGCAGCGGGATTAGCAACTACTGGAAAAATTCCTTTTATTAGCACATACGCGGTATTTGGATCTTTAAGAATGGCGGAACAAATCCGACAAGAAATCTGCTATCCCAATTTAAACGTAAAAATTGCGTGTTCTCATGGAGGATTGACTCCTGCAAATGACGGAGGCAGCCATCAAGGAATTGAGGACATGGGAGTATTAAGAACAATTCCAAATATGACAGTAGTAATGGGAGCTGATTATTACTCTACAAGAAAGCTTGTAAGACAAGCGGCAGAAATTTATGGCCCAGTGTATTTACGCTTTACAAGAGATGCAGTACCTGTTATATACGATGAAGATGAAGAATTTGTCATAGGAAAAGCTAAGGAATTAAAACAAGGCAAGGATGTAGCAATTATCGCAAATGGCGATACAGTTTGCCTTGCTATTGAGGCAGCAAATCAATTAGAAGAAGAAGGAGTTTCTGTAAAATTACTAGATATGCATACGATTAAGCCACTTGATAAACAAGCTGTTTTAGACTGTGTGGATATTGGTAGAATTATAACAGTAGAAGATCATAATGTAATAAATGGTCTAGGAAGCGCAGTTTGTGAAGTTGTTGCAGAAGCCGGTAAAGGCAAGGTAAGAAGAATTGGCATTCAAGATCAATTTGGTCAATCTGCCCCTTACGAAAAGCTGTTAGAATTAAATGGAATTACAGTAGAAAACATAATAATGAATGCAAAACAATTGCTTTAATCATACAAGAAAAAAGCTCAAAGAATAGCAATAGGCATGATAAATGAGAGCATTGCTTACATGTGAAAAACCGCATGTACGGTTCCGCAAGGGATAGTAGGCAGTCCCTTTGCGATGCAAATATAAATTAACGATGAAAGGAGAGTCGAGACTGTCTACTCGACCAGACTATACATGTTTGAATTAAATAATAAAGTCGCAATAATTACTGGAAGTGGTTCTGAAAAAGGTATTGGAAAAACGATTGCTTCTACATTAGCGAATCAAGGGGCAACCGTTGTTATTACAGATATTAATGAAGACGGCGTTAAGAAGAATGTTAACTTCATTGAGGAAAATGGTGGAAAAGCCTATGGCGTTGCTGGAGATCTTACAGACAAAAGCTTTGTCGATACATTAATAGAAGATGTTTTAGACAAATTTGGACGAATTGATATTTTAGTGAATAATGCGGGAATCTCACAAAAAGTTACTGTAGAAGATATGACCCTCGATGACATGAAAAGAATTTTCAGTGTCAATATGTATGGATTGTTCTTAATTACACAAGCATGTTTACGACCAATGAAAAAACAAAAATATGGTAGAATTATAAGTCTGTCATCCGTTTCTGCAAAAAGAGGCGGAGGTATATTTGGCGGCGCGCATTATTCTGCATCAAAGGCTGCAGTATTAGGATTTTCTAAAAATCTTGCACGGGAAGTGGCCCAAGATGGTATTACCGTAAACTGTGTTGCGCCAGGCTTGATTAATACAGAGATATGGAAATCTCTTTCAAAAGAACAGGCAGACAATATTATTGCCGGAATTCCCATAGGAAGACCAGGAGAAACTCAGGAAATCGCGTCAACAATTGCTTTTTTAGCGTCAGAAGAAGCATCATATATAACTGGTGAAGATATAGATATTAATGGTGGGCAACATATGGATTAAAAATACTAGGCCTTAGGCAGCTAACGAAATGTCCTAAGGCTTAATCCGCTTTTACCTGAATTCGTGACAAAATAAACTTTTTGCATTATGTGCCTCTAAAAGTTATCATTATTATTCAAAATATACAGGCTAATCAAAATTGAAAAAGGTATGCGCATTAACAAGGAATTGAAAAATATAGTGAATGATTTTTGCAACAAGGAGGGAAATCATGAGAATTGGTTTTATAGGGCTAGGCATTATGGGAAGACCAATGGTTTACAACCTTATCAAGGCAGGGCATTCGTTAAGAGTATATGACATTAATCGAAAGGCAGTAGAAGCAGTTGAAAAATATGGTGCTATAGCCTCAAAAAGTGTTTCGGAATTAGCAGAAAAAAGTGAAGTGTTTTTTACTATGTTGCCTAATTCATCCCACGTGGAAGAAGTAGTTCTCGGTGAAAACGGAATTATCAGCCATGCGAAAGAAAATACCTTACTAATTGATACTAGTTCAATTTCGCCTGTGGTTTCAAAAAGGATTGCTGATACCCTAAGGAAAAAAGGAATTGACATGGTAGATGCTCCGGTATCTGGTGGTGAAGATGGTGCGATATCGAGAACACTTTCCATAATGGTAGGCGGAGAAGATAAAGCTTTTAAAAAAGCATTTCCTGTATTACAAGCAGTTGGAAGAGATATTATTCATGTTGGTTCCAATGGTGCTGGTACAACGGTAAAGTTAGCTAATCAGATTATGGTAAATGTTAATATGGCTGCTATGGCAGAAGCTGTGACTTTTGCCGAAATGGCAGATATTGATATTACTAAAATGTATGAAGCAGTCCGTGGGGGAGCTGCCGGAAGCGCCGTGCTAGATGCAAAAATTCCCAAAATAGTAAAAAGAAATTTTCAGCCGGGTGGTCCTATTTCTATAAATGCAAAAGATTTACAAAATGTTATTGATGCCGGTAAAGAAATCAATGCTCCTCTTCCTTTGACGACTCAGGTTCTGGAAATGTTTCGTTCGCTGATTGCTCACGGTCATGAGCGAACGGATCATAGCGGGTTGCTAATTTACTATGAAAAATTAGCCAATTTTACCTGCGATGAAATGAAGTAATTTTTAAAAAAGAAGAGCATCGAAGTATAATTTGAAATGTGAGTTAAAAAACCATGAATCAATTTTTTCAGTAGTCTCTTCTGCATACGAAAGATACCTGATACTGATTAAAATATTTAGAAAGGAGTGTCGAGGCTGTCTACTCGACGTAAAAAACAATGAAATACATGCGGGGTATAGTCATTAGTCTTTTGTTTGTGTTAGGTTTTTCTCTCGTCTTTGTTTTCTTTACACAAAAAGAAGATGACAAAACAATCCTGATTCGTATAGGCCATGACCAACCAGTGGTTAATGAGCGCCACATTGCCTTAACCCATTTTAAAGAATTGGTGGAAGAGCGTTCTAACGGAGAAATTAGAGTAGAAATCTATCCACAAGGATTATTAGGAAATGAAGCTACATTAACAGAAAGCGTTTCCTTTGACGATTTGGAAATGGTAGCAACCAGTTCAACTAATCAATATGGATCTTTAATCAGCGTTTTTGAACTACCATACCTTTTTGATAGTTATGAGGAGGCATGGGCTACATTAGATGGAGAGATTGGTCGCGAAGTAGCGGATACATATTTAGATAATAATTTGAGAATACTCGCTTACTTTGAAAATGGATTCCGCCAAATTACTTCAAATCGTCCAATATATTCACCAGAAGATTTAAAAGGTTTAAAAATCCGTACACCAGAATTTCCCATGTCAATTCAGGTGTTTAATGCACTTGGCGCAAATCCGACACCCATGGGCTTTGGCGAGCTTTATACTGCTTTGCAACAAGGCACGGTGGATGCACAGGAAAATCCAGTTGCCAATGCTTATACGAATAAGTTTCAAGAAGTGCAAGATTACTTGATTATGACAAATCACCAATATATGCCTGTTCATCTTATTATTAGTGATGAATTTTTTCAATCACTTTCCAAAGAGTATCAAGAAATTATTCAGAAATCAGCCCAGGAAAGTGCGGAATTTCACCGTCAACTGCTGCGTGAGAGGGAACAGCAAATGATAGATGAATTAGTTGCAGATGGAATGAAAGTGATTGAGGTGGATACGGAACCCTTTAAAGAAAAAGTTGGTCCTGTATACGAATGGTTTGCTCGAATTCATGGTCAAGAGATTATTGATCGCATTCTTAAAGCAGCAAAAAGTTAGGAGGGTTATTATGAGGGCATTAAAATGGCTCGATGATCATTTGGAAGAATGGCTTCTTGTTATTTTACTAAGTTCAACTTCAATAATCGTTTTTCTTCAAGTTATTATGCGCTTCATTTTTCGAAACTCTTTAACGTGGTCTGAAGAATTGGCACGATACTTATTTATCTGGATGACTTATGTAGGAGTAAGTTATGGAATAAAGATGAAAATGCATTTAAAAGTAGATGCTTTAGATTCGTTATTTGATAAAAAAGGAAACTTAATAACTGATATGCTTGCTGATTTATTTCTATTAATTTTTATGTTGGTTATGACTTATTTTGGACTTGACATTGTATTCCGTGCAACTCGTACTTCAGCCGCATTAGGTATTCCTATGAGATATGTATATCTTGCACCTGTGGTTGGTTTTGGACTTTCTATTATCCGACTGATACAAACAAATATAATTAAATATAAGTATATCTGCCAGGCCGATAAATTGGATTAGGAGGAGTTAATATGGTTACATTTTTATTATTTGGAACTTTTGCGCTATTAATTGCGCTGAAAGTACCCATTGCTTTTGCAATGGGTTTAGCTTGTATTGTTGTTGCGCTTTTCTCACCAAGCTTAACACTAACCTTTATTGCGCAAGGCCTTGTAACTTCGACAGATAGTTTTGCACTTATGGCAATACCTTTCTTTGTTCTTGCTGGCGAACTAATGGGAAAAGGTGGAATTTCACGCAGATTATTTAATTTTATCAATGTTTTCGTTGGACGTTTCTATGGTGGGACGGCCATGGCTGCGGTAATTACATGTATATTTTTTGCAGCTATTTCTGGTTCAGGACCGGCAACAGTTGCAGCAGTTGGCGGAATGATGATTCCAATGATGATTAGCGAGGGATATGACAGCCGGTTTACTACAGTATTATTAGCTACAGCCGGCGCTCTTGGAATAATCATACCTCCAAGTATCCCTTTGGTGCTCTTTGGCGTAGGCTCAGGAACTTCCATAGGCGACTTGTTTAAAGGCGGTATGATACCAGGCGTTTTTATCGGAATCTGCTTATGTATCTATGTCTATTTCTATTCAAAAAAAATAGGATATCGTGGAAATCAAGAACCCTTCTCCTTAAAACGTTTGAAGTCTTCTTTTATAGAAGCTATCTGGGCAATACTTGTTCCGATTATAATTCTAGGTGGAATTTACGGCGGTATTTTTACACCAACAGAAGCTGCAGTGGTTGCTGTTTTCTACTCACTTTTTGTAAGTGTATTCATATATCGAGAAGTAAAACTATCAGATTTATTCACAATTCTATGTAATGCAGCTGGAAGTTCAGCAACTATTCTTATAGTGATTGGGACAGCAACAACCTTTGGAACAATCATGTCGTTGGAAAGAATACCCGAAGCAGTAGCCGCTGGGATGCTTTCAATTTCTTCAAACCCGATTATAGCCACATTGTTGATTGTAGTTATTTTGTTAATCGTGGGAATGTTTATGGATACTTCAGCTGCGGTTGTTATCTTTACACCGATATTATTTCCAATTGCCATGGAAGTTGGAATAAATCCAGTGCATTTTGGTATTATTATGATTGTAACTCTAGCAATTGGTTTTATTACTCCTCCTGTAGGTGTTAACCTCTTTGTCGCTATGAATATTGGAAAAACAACGATGGTGCAGATATTTCCTTATATCATTCCATTTTTATTAGTTTGCTTAGCAGGATTGACTGTGATTTTACTTGTGCCACAGCTAACGTTGTTCCTGGTATAATGTCTATATAGCTGGAAATTTACAAAAAAGATGAATCAATCGGCACATGAAGAAAATTTTATATACTCCTGAATATTTTGATTTGACAAAAGTTTATTTATAATTTTGTCTTCAGCGGTTTTTGATAGTGTAAAATATTTCTAGGTTTTTTGCAGGAAAAATTCATTCGGACGTAGAAAAAAGACCTCACCATCCTTTCCACAGGATGAGTATAAACTC
>NZ_MPPE01000025.1:0-102462 GCF_001896645.1 Tepidanaerobacter sp. EBM-49 | reverse complement strand
TTCCATTTCGAAATTTTTTTCGAGATATCCTTTTGAGTCAAGAATTTCTAACATTATTTCATATAAATCGAATTCTTTTATTTTAAATCCATAGTTCCCGCTATTTACTTTGTCCTTTAAAAAATTGATATAATCCCTTACCAACATCTCATGCTGAGGTTCATAGTCGAAAATATAGTACCCAATCTCATTTCCAAGACCTTTGTTTTCCCTAAAAGATTTTTTGGTTATTGCAGGAAGTATTTTATCAAGCCTTTCTTTTGTTGTAGCCATAGCCCGCCTCCTTTCGATCGCAATATTTAATCCAGTTTACCTAATAAGATATTAAGATATACTGTATCTCCTATTTCTTTTAAATGATCTATGACAGAATGTTCTATGATTGGTCTTACTATTTCTATTTTTTTACCTTCATTTTTAACAAG
Source organism: Tepidanaerobacter sp. EBM-49 (assembly GCF_001896645.1). Classification (NCBI taxonomy): domain Bacteria; kingdom Bacillati; phylum Bacillota; class Clostridia; order Thermosediminibacterales; family Tepidanaerobacteraceae; genus Tepidanaerobacter; species Tepidanaerobacter sp. EBM-49. The sequence continues at coordinate 102,037 of NZ_MPPE01000025.1, read as the reverse complement.
ACCGGATTCGGTCAGAATCCTTGAAATTACCTGCTTAAGCTTATAAAAGGTATAATCTGCCCATGATGCTACCCTGGCACTTTGCTCCTTTTTTCTGTCAAAAAATATATTGAAGTCCTTGTCCAAAATGAATCTATCCCCAAGTATGATTTTATCTTTATAAACTTCATTCATAAATTCAAAAAACAGCCTATCAGTTTTCATTATAGAATATAGTGCTATGAGCTTACTTGTTTGTATGTCAGAATTTACTAAATTTTCTATGAAGAACCTATCTAATACATTTAGTCTGGTTATAACAGCTGATGCAATTTCTGCTTTTCTGGCATCAGTATTTACCTGGAATATATTGTCATAAAGTGATTTATTTCGGATTTGATATTCATCGTGCCCTTGCAAAACAAGCTTTGCAGCTTTTTTTATCTCTACATACAAAAATGCTTGCGATTTAATTGTCGTTCTGTATTTCCATTTATTTTCCATTATTTTACCTCATTTCGGGCCACTTTTACTTAATTGTTATTATAACATAAATATATTAAGTAGCGTAAACGTATTTAAATGGTTTAAATTAGGCAGAAAGAAGCTGGCTGGCGTTTCAATTTGCCAGCCAGCTAATTGTTAATTATCAGTATTGCTGAGCCGTCACGCAATCTTGCTCCACTGTTTCCCATGCCGCCTGTGCCTTTATTATAATTAGTATAGATACAGGCATAAAATGACCAATTTACAAAAAATATATGATACTATAAAAATGTAAATCTTTTATGCGAAGGAGGTTTTGTTTTGACCGAGGTAGAGAAAATAAAGACCTTTATAAAAGAAAATATTGAAAGATATAAATTTAACGGAGTTGTCATTGGAATTAGTGGCGGAATTGATTCGGCAGTAGTGGGAAAGCTGCTGGTAGATGCAATCGGCAGTGATAAAGTGTTCGGGCTGATTCTGCCGGAAAGGGATTCGGCAAAAGAAACCGTAAAAGATGCAAAATTGGTTTGCGAGTTTTTAAAAATAAATTATAAGATAAAAAATATCAGCAGGATACTCAGAAGCATGGGTGTGTATTCTCTCAAGCCTCCCGCATTGATATTTCCCAGATCTGTTCAGGAAAGATATGCGCAAAATGTCTGGCTGGCAGAGGACAAGCCTTACATCCAAGATTTGCAAAACCAGGGGAGCAAGAGTTTTAGAGAAAGTCTTGCTTATTACAGGGCAAAACCCAGGATAAGATCGGTCATTTTTTATTTTTATGCTGAGCAGCTAGGTTATGCTGTAGCAGGATGTACAAATAAGACAGAAGCCTTAACCGGATTTTATGTTAAATGGGGAGATGAGATTTGCGATATCGAACCTATAAGTCATCTTTATAAAACTCAGGTTTACGAACTTGCTGAAATACTGAAAATTCCTCAAAAAATCATCAACAAAAAGCCCAGTCCCGACATTGCCCCCGGAATCACTGATGAATTTGCCCTTGGAATTAGTTATGAGGAGATTGACAGGATATTAATTAAGATCGAGAAAGGAGAAGACCTTTCAGGAGAAAAACAGGAAAGTATTGGGAAAGTTAAAGAGGTCCTGACAAACAAAAAACTCCGGGGAATAAAGTGCCTTCACCTATAAAATATGCTTCCCTTGCCGGAAGTCTTATCTCCGGTTTAAAGGAAGCATTCTTTCTATTTGCTAGACTTTTTTCTTTTTTAGCAGTTTCAACCTGAAAAAATCCTCTCTATCCTTTTCTTCCAGAACATCTGATATCATTTTTACCAGATATTCATATCTGGGAATTTGAATATTCTGCAGAGCATTAGCTCTTTTTTGTGTTTTTTTGATTTCAACTGCCAGCTTATAAACTGAATCTTCTACCTCTGCCAGTTCATATATTAAATAAATTACATCATGGAATTTCTGCAGGGCGACATCTAGTGCGGTATTTGTATGATAAAAGCTATAGTAATGGTCAATATCTTTCTTCTCATATTTTACCATGGGAATTTCCACGCCCATTACGCTGCGGCTTAAGATTGTGATTTCGTCGGCAAGGGGAATTGATTTTGCTACCTGATAAACTTCGCTAATTCCTAATGTAACATTAGCTAAAATTAACGCCTCATAAGCTTCTTTAAAGGTTTTGCCTATGCTGTCTTGAAGTTTTTCAGCCCTATCCATGAATCCCATCATTTCTCTAATAAGTACGTTTCTTTTTTTATCCAGCAATTCATAACCTTTCTTGGAAAAGTCAAGGGCTGCCTCGGAATCCATTAAATTGGCTTTAGTTGGTGCAATATTTTCTTGCACGAAAATCACTTCCTAAGATATTTTTGTACAAGGGCCGGATCTATTCTATTAAGCTCTTGTTCAGGCAAAATCTTAAGTAAATCCCACATAAGATCCAGGGTATAAATAATATCTCTATTTTCTTCAAAGCTTTGTTTTGCAAAAACTTCCTCAAAATTTTTTCCAAATTCCATATACTTTGTATCAGTTTCCGAAAGTTCATCTTCGCCTATAACCTGTGCCAGTGCTCTTATCTCTTGGACATTCGAATAAGCGGAGAAAACCTGGTTTGCTACATCCGGATGGTCTTCTCTGGTGTACTCTGCGCCTATGCCGTCTTTCATTAAACGAGAAAGCGATGGCAGCACATCGATAGGGGGATATATACCCATTTGGTATAGTGATCTGCTCAAAACTATCTGCCCTTCAGTAATATAACCGGTAAGGTCAGGCACCGGATGGGTAATATCATCATTAGGCATTGTAAGTATAGGTATCTGGGTTATGCTGCCCTTTGCACCCTTTAACATCCCTGCTCTTTCATAAAGGCTGGCCAAATCTGAATAGAGATAGCCGGGATAGCCTTTTCTGGAAGGAACTTCTTCGCGAGCAGAGGATATCTCTCTTAGGGCTTCACAATAGCTTGTCATGTCTGTCAATATAACCAGCACATGCATATCACACTCAAAAGCAAGATACTCTGCAGCAGTAAGTGCACATCTCGGCGTCAAGATACGTTCAACCACAGGATCGTCTGCCAGGTTCACATACATAACAACTCTGTCCATAACCCCGGCTTCTTCGAAAACCTTGCTGAAATAATTAGCTTCATCATGCTTTATACCCATGGCCGCAAATACGACGGCAAATTTTTCGGCTTCTTCTCCGCTGATTTTAGCCTGTCGAACTATCTGAGCCGCAAGCTGATTGTGAGGAAGACCGTCTCCTGAAAAGATGGGAAGTTTTTGCCCTCTTATAAGGGTTATAAGGCCGTCGATTGCAGATATGCCGGTTTGTATATAATTCCTGGGATATAGCCGCGCCACCGGATTCATCGGTCTGCCGTTTATATTATAATACTTATCGGAATAAATTTCGCCCGCTCCATCTGCAGGTTCCGCTATCCCGTTAAATCTTCTGCCCAATATTTCTCTTGATAAAGGTATCTCCATTGGCTTGCCGCTAAATACAACGCCTACATCATTTAAGGAAATTCCTGATATCCCTTGAAATACCTGAATTATTACTTTGTCTTTATTTATCTGAACAACTTTGCCTGTTCTGCGTTCATGATTTGGCATTTCCACTTCCACAAGCTCATCATAAACGGCACCTTCTACGTTGCTCATAACTACTAAAGGCCCCTCAGCTTTATCCAGTTTTCTGTATTTAACCTTCATTGGCGGCACCTTCTTTATACATGCTTTCCAAGCTGTCGTAATGATTGTCTATTCTTTTGCTAAGTTCATCAAAGATCTCAGGCTTGTCGTCCGAGATATTGTACTTCATCATTATAATATCGGAAAATAACGTCTCTTCTTTTACCTTAGACAATGGTATACCCTTTTTTATGCAAGCAGAAGCCCGATCATATAACTTGTCGATTATCTTCAGCATTTTATATTGTCTTGAAAGAGGAGCATACGCATCTTGAGGGTGGTAAGCATTTTGTTGCAAGTATCCTGATTTTATAATTTTTGCTATTTCAAGGATTATTCGCTGCTCATCAGGAAGCACATCTTCCCCTACCAATTTCACTATATCCATAAGTTTATCTTCTTCTTGAAGAATTCTCATCATCTTTGCTCTTAAATCCACAATATCAGGCGCAACATTTTCCTTAAACCAATCCTCCAGCATTGGAATATAGCCGCTGTAAGAAGAAATCCAATTTATTGACGGAAAATGCCTTGCATGAGCAAGCTCTCTGTCCAGGGCTAAAAAAGCGCCTACTATTCGCTTTGTAGACTGAGTAACAGGCTCGGAAAAATCGCCGCCTGCCGGTGAAACTGCGCCTATGATAGTTACCGAACCTTCTGTTCCGTTCAAGTTTTTAACATACCCGGCCCTTTCATAAAAAGCAGCAAGCCGTGAGGCAAGATATGCAGGGTAGCCTTCTTCGGCAGGCATTTCTTCAAGCCTTCCGGCAATTTCCCTAAGCGCTTCCGCCCACCTGGACGTGGAGTCGGCCATTATAGCCACACTGTATCCCATGTCTCTGAAATATTCAGCAATAGTAATTCCCGTATAAATCGATGCTTCTCGAGCTGCCACAGGCATGTTCGATGTGTTTGCTATGAGAACTGTCCTATCCATCAAGGGATTGCCGGTTCTGGGGTCGCGCAGTTTAGGAAAGTCTTCCAGAACTTCGGTCATTTCATTGCCGCGCTCTCCACAGCCTACATATACTATGATGTCAGCATCGCTCCATTTTGCAAGCTGATGCTGTGTTATAGTCTTTCCTGTACCAAATCCTCCGGGAATGGCTGCCGTTCCGCCCTTTGCTATGGGAAAGAATACATCTATTACCCTTTGACCGGTAACCAAAAGCTTCTCTATCGGCATACGCATTTTTACAGGTCTTGGAACTCGCACAGGCCATTCCTGCTCCATTTTAAGCTCATGTTTTTCGCCCAGGGAATCTTCTAATACTGCAAGTGTATCGCAAATAGTATATTCTCCGCTATCTACAGCGCTTACAACCTTGCCTTCTATGCCTGGCGGAACCATAATTTTATGGGTTACCATGGAGGTTTCCTGCACTGTAGCAAATATGTCATCAGATTTAAGAACATCACCGACTTTAGCCAGAATATCAGCATGCCAAAGTTTCTTCTCATCTATTGATAAAAGGCCAATACCTTCTGGTATGAATTTAAGGCCGGAACTATATATTTCAGAAAGAGGCCTTTCAATTCCGTCAAAGATGTTTCCTATGATGCCGGGTCCCAGCTTCAATGAGAGTGGGCTGCCTGTGCCAATTATTTTTTCATTTGTCTTAAGGCCCGATGTTTCTTCATATACCTGAACCGTTCCTATATCTTTTTCAAGAGAAATAACTTCGCCGATAAGTTTTTTCTCACCTGCCATGACCATCTCTCTTACCGAAAAGTCTTGCATGTTATTGGCTTTGACAACAGGACCGTTAATATAAATTATATTACCTTGATTCGACATTCTGCCACCCCTCGCCAAGCCTTGAAGACAGGATTTCACCTGCTAATTTGCGGCTTTCTTCTATTATGGTATCAATTGTAAAATCTACTTCAAGACTATCATCTGAAGTTTTAGCAAAAACGCCACCGCTTATGCTTTTTGTTTCTTCGATCTTGAAGTTGTCTTCGCTTCTTGATGATTTTATAGTATTTAAAATCACATCTTTATGTCTTTCGGTGTCATTTGGGCTAAAATTAAAAATTACAAATTGATCACTTGAAAATTTGCTATTCACTTTTTTAATGGCTTCTTGCAGAAATTTGGCATATTCCTCTGTTTCGGTAAATGATAAAGCTTCCTTTTTTACCTCGTCTATGATTCTTTCAACAAACTTACGTCTTTGTTTTAGCACTGCAAGATGCATATCTGATTTTGCCTTTGAAATCATCTGCTGTTTTTTTACTGTGGCGTTTCTTGCTGTGGTATCAACTGAATTCTTTATTTTTTGCTCATAGTCTATGACGATCTCTGATTTACGGTTTTCGTAATAGCGGGTAAGCTTTTCACGTTTTTCTGCATAATCCTGCTCTATTCTCTCTATGAGCACCTTTGTAAAAAGCGCTATTTTATCTTCAATGGTAGTAGCCATGCTGTCACCTCAAATCTTAACTCCTATGGACTCCTTAATATTCCTCGTTAAAAAGTCAGGAGAACGTCTTGTTCCGTGTCTGTCCGGAATTTCAATTATGATAGGAAGTCCGGAAGAGCGTTTCATTGTATCTAATTCGTTTTTTATCTTTTCTGCCGCAAGTTCTGTAATAATTACTATACCTATATCATCACTTGCTCTTGCCTTTTTTAACTCATTTAGGATTTCTTCTCTCTCATGCACCACTACGCCCTCTACCCCGGCAAGCCTCATTCCGGCCAGCGTAGTATGGTTATCGCTTATTAAGAAACATTTCATTTGTATCCCTCTACAATCTTCCGAGAATCATTATGGACACAATTAAGCCATAAATTGCGATACCTTCTGCAAGACCTACGAATATCAAAGTCTTACCTAAAACATTCGGATCTTCTGAAACTGCTCCTAACGCCGAAGAGCCAACTGCACCTACAGCATAGCCTGCGCCCAGGGTAGCAAGACCTGTTGCAAGAGCCGCTGCAATAAATCCTAAACCGGATGAAGAATCAGTTGCAGATGCTGCACCGGCAAAGCTTGGTATCATAAAAAACAGGAAAACCGCAATAAGGCCGGCGTAAACTGCTGTGCTGTATTTACTGAGCTTTTTGAAACGTTTTGCCCTTACTTCATCTTTCATAAAATAAATAACAAACCCTGTTGTCAAAGTTATTAACGATATAGCCATTGCAATAAATAATATGATATACATATTCGCTCCTCCTCAAAACTTATAAAGTTAATATAGAATTTAGTTTTACGCACCGACATTAATACTATCAAGTTTCTTAGGTGTAAAGGCCACGCGTTTTACTCTTACAGGCTTATACTCGATGCCGTCACCTCGGAAATACTTAGTAAAGAGTTCATAGTACTCCAGCCTGAGGGCCTGTATAAATACTATCAGCCCTTCTAGTCCGATTATAACTATGTTGCCTATAACCAGCATCACTATGTTGCCTGCTTTAGAACCCATCATCTCCCCCATCGTTGCAAAAGCCATGTAAAGGCCTACATGGTTTAAGGCAAAAGCTCCTACTCTTATAAATGATATGGTATTTGACATCATTGAAAGCAATGTTTCTATAACACCAAAGCCTTCTTCAATATAATAATCGGTAGGGGAACTGTTATATAGTTTGCCTGTATGCATAATGGTGTTCGCTAAAGGCTGCTTTAGCACCATTAAAACCAAAAAAACTATAAGTGCATAGACCAATATTGGCGAGATTCCACTTTTTGCAATAACTGATGATGTAACCAAATACAGCACTGTTAGGTAAAATGCCAGCCCAACTACGCCGTTTCTTCCAAAGACACCTTCTTCTACATTGCTTTCAAGATATGAATTCATGATATTGTAAATATAGCCTACTATGGTTAGGACAACGCCTAAAACGATGGCTGCCACCAGCATATAATTTATATTCGCCATCGGCCTTATAACAAGAGGCTGGATAATTTCTTCAGAACCAAAGACGCTTCCATAGAAAAAGCCGAATATCGTCGACGCAAAGCCCATTCTACTTAACACACCGCCTAGGCTGGTTCTTTTTAGTGCGATTTCCATAAAAAGTCCTGCGCTAAAGAGTATAAGGCCTTGTCCTACATCTCCAAACATCGCTCCAAAAAGCAGCATATACGTTATGCTAAAAAAAGCTGTAGGATCTATTTCATCATAAGCAGGTGTGCCATACATCTTTACTAAGGCTTCAAAAGGCCTGAAAATTTTAAGGTTGCTGAGCTTAGTAGGGGGTGTAATGATTGAATCTCCCGTTTTCACATCGTCTATCAGTAGGATAATTCTATCGCCAAACTGCTGTTTGAGGCTGTCTGTTAATTTGGATACCCGGCTTATGGGTACAAAACCAAACATGAAAAATAAGTCTTCGCCTACTGCAACATCAGACTTGACCTCTTCAATTTTCTTTTCCATTTCCAGCCTCGAAAAGCCCTTTTCGACTTCTTCTGCAAAGTCTATTTTAAACTTTTGAAGCGATTCTTTCAGTAATTCAACTGCTTTTTGGTCTTCTTCTATGCTTGCAGTAAGTTCTTCTATAATATTTTCTGCGGTTCCGCCCTTGTCAGGAGGCAGCGGTAAAACGCTATAATTTAATGAACTGAATATTTTTTCTACAGTCTCTTCTAGGATAATAGGAGTTATAATTGCTGCAACAACATCCTTGCCTTCTGTTGCCACTTTCAGGATTACAGCGGGTATGTTTTCATAGTTCTTTTTTACTCTTACATAGTCATCTCGCGAAAACTTCAGAAGCCGAAATGTCAAGTACTTCATTCCGGAAAGTCTTGATATATCCAAGCTGTATTGTCTCAAATATTTCAGGCTTTCTATATATGTCTGCTTTTGCTCTATTAACTGAAGTTTTTCATTTATTTCATCTGCAGTTTTGCGCACTTCTTTGTAAATATCGGAGAGGCTTTTCATAAATTCCTCATAATCATAATCCTGCCCTAGGTGCTCAAGTTTTACGCGAGGCGAAAGTTCAAAGAGGCTTGCTAGTGCTGCAATCATTTGCTCGTCCTGGGTAAAATCACGTTTAGAAGTATATGGCTTTAGAAAGGGAAGTTCTTCCAAAGCCTTTATGTTTTTTTCAGTAGGGGGCAGAAAGAAATCGCTGGAATTTACCCGGGCAAGAGCATTTATCATGTGCATGCTTTCATCTACCAAAACAAGTCGTAAAAGGCGGTTTAATATAGAATTTTCCCCGATTATGCCAACGATTTTCATCTTTTCAACTGCCATAAAATCATCTCCCGCAACTTATATAGCCTTAATTAGAAATTTATTTATTTGGTCAGGCTGCATATTGTATCTGATGCTTTCCATTATAGAAATGATATCCCGAATTTCAAATTCAAAAGAGTATATATAGTTAATTGTCTGCATTATACTCATTGAATATTCACGGGCAAGTTTTTTGAGTTTATAGTATATATATCTATTTATGCGCCTTTCCATATAAATGTCTCTTGACATTTCCTCTTTTTTAAATAAAAACCCGTATCCCGCATCTTGCGCCATGGCATAAAGCTCGTCAAGAGTTTTAGTGTAGCACATTGATCTTCTTTTAGTAAAATTCAGCTTGTCTCCAAAATTAATTGTATAATTCAAGAGTTCCTCAGGAGAAATGTTGTAGAACTTTTTGCCCCGATATATCCACTGAATATTGTAAAGGTCCGCTACCATGCCTTCCCATTTTTTAAGAATTATGCTGTCTTCTTTTGAAACATTTTTCATTTTATTTTCTAGGATTCTAAAATATCCTGCATCAAGAAGCATTTCAAATCTAAACAAGTTTTCGGTTTTCGTCCTAAGCAAAGGCTTAAGTATATCGAAGAAATCGGAACCTTCTGTAGCATAAATAAGTTCTTCAACAGTTTTTGCCTTCAAAAACTTTTCGGGCTCAATTTTGCTGTATTTGCCTAAAAAGGAAAGAGGCCTTTCTGTTATGTCAAACTTTTCGTTGTTGAAGATTTCTCTAGCCAACACCTTCAAGTCTTCAATTTCATATTTGAGATAAAATGAAGAAATAAATTTTTTGTAGTCGTAGCGAAAATAATGCAGCAGTTTGTCCATATTTATTATCATATTGCGTTTTAATATATCTTCAATATATCTGCGGCTAAGTTTGTCAGCAGGCAAGTCTTTTAAAAACTGGCCATAAAATGTGCTGTCTCGCAAATAAAAAGCAATTTCAGGAACAGATTTTTTCTCAAGCAAAGTTTCGTAATCACTTTCCGTAAGAAACTTTCCCTCCATTGCTCTGATTTTAGTATTTACTGCTGCGTAAATTGCTATTTTATCCATAGCGTTCACTCTCTATGTCGAAAATCCGTTTTAATATCTCTGCTACCAGTTCTTCATGGATATTCTGAAATTCCTGTTCCATGTAGCTTACGACTTCTTTTGATTTTTTATTAAGATTATCGACTTCTTCTTGGGCTTCTTGCATTATTTTCCTAACAACTGCATTTGTTTCTTCTTCCAGTCTCTTTGATAAATCTTCAACTATCTTCTGTTCTTCTGCCTTGTAGCGCTGTTCTAATTCTGCCAATTGTTTTTCTCGGGCGGCACTGATCTCTTGTATCTTGTCGTCCAATTCGATGAACTTTTTTATTACATCTTGTTCCTGCAAAGTATCACCTTCTTAAAAGGTTTTAAAATAACTAACTATGTGTTTATCTTTCACAAATTAGATATATCTTGTAGTTTATTACTCTTAATATGTAAAAGCAATTGTCAATTAATTACAAATCACCTTGAATCAAGACAATTAATTGAAAAGAACCCAATAACACCAGTCATGCTCTAACAACCTTTTAATTACTGCAAATTGCTAAAAATAGCCCCCTTCGCCCAAAGACAGAGTCTGTCTTTGGTTCAAAGGGAGCGTGTTTAGATTTGCAAAATATGTTTAGGTTTTTATTTAGGATTTTGCCGTGTGTGTAGAAGCTACAAACTAAATAGTTCTTGCCACTTCATACGCATCCCATATAGCATACATTATATTGCGTGCTCTATTGGCGTCTCCTATAGTATAAACTTTAGGCAGCTTGCCTGATATTTCATTATATAGGCACTTATTTGGCTTTAAACCTACTGATATAACTACCGTATCGGCCGGGATAGTGGTTCTCTTGAAGTTATTATCTATAACTTCCACTGCTCCGTCTTTTACTTCAAGGAGGCTGTTGTTTAAAACCGTCTTCACATTGTGTAGTTTTATCATATCAAGCACCATTGTCCTATTCATGTGAGGCACAGGAAGACCTGCCGACATCAGTTCAGGAAGCATCTCGACAATAGTTACCTCTTTGCCTGCCATCGCAAGACTTAAAGCTGTCTCACATCCGACGAGGCCGCCGCCGACAACTACAACTTTATTGCCTACCGGTTTTTCTTTAAGAAGAGCTTCTGTGGCTGTAACAACATTGTCTTTGTCTATTCCGGGCACATTCGGTTTAATGGGTGTAGAGCCTGTTGCAACTATTACCACATCTGTTGCATTTGCTTTTACAAACTCAGAGTCAACTTCTGTGTTTAGTTTGACATCGATTCCAAGTTTATTCATTTGAGTTTTATACCAATCAAGTAATCTCTCGTTATCCTTTTTAAATTCGTCAACTGATGCTTCTATTAGATGTCCCCCTAATTTGTCGGTTTTCTCATAAAGCGTCACCTTATGTCCTCTTAAGGCAGCTACTCTCGCGGCTTCCATACCGGCTACGCCGCCACCAATAATCATTACATTTTTGGTGCAGCAGGCAGGATAAATGCCATAGTCTACTTCTCTTGCACATGCAGGATTTACTGCGCAGCATAGCGGTTTGCCTTCAAAAGCTCTTCCAAGGCAGCCGTCATGGCAGCCTACGCAGGGACGAATATCTTCCGGTCTGTCTTCCAAAACTTTATTTGGCCATGCAGGATCCGCAAGAAGTGCTCTACCTAAGCAGACCATATCTGCGGCCTTTCCTTCTTCTAGCGTCTTTTCTGCAAGTTCCGGCAAATCCATTCTGCCTGCAACTATTACAGGAACATTTACTACTTTCTTCAATTGTTCCGTAAGCGGCAGATAAAGGCCGTGTTTCTGGTATATCGGGGGATGTGCCCAATACCAGGCATCATATGATCCTGCATCTGCATCAAAGGCATCATATCCGGCTTTTTCCAAAATTGGCGCGATGGTAAGCCCTTCTTCTGTGTCTCTTCCTTTTTCCACAAACTCTTCCCCATCGAGTCCGCCTTGATTCCAACCTTTGATATAACTCTTTATGCTAAATCTTAAACTGACCGGAAAGTCTTGACCATTTACCTTTTTTATAGCCTTGACAATTTCAATAGGTAAAGTAAGTCTCCCCATTACGTCTCCGCCGTATTTATCTGTCCTTCTGTTAAACATTCCAATTGTAAACTGATCAAGTAAGTATCCTTCATGAACAGCATGGATTTCAACACCGTCAAATCCTGCTACTTTTGCTATAGCAGCTGACTCGGCAGCCATTTTAACCAATTTTTCTACTTCTTTTGTCGTAAGTTCCCTGCATGTAACAGAGGGATCCCAGTAATTGGGTATTGCAGATGGCGCAACGGGTTCGCCGACAAGCATTGCAGGAGCCGCAACCCGGCCAAAGCCTATTGCAAGCTGCAGGAATATCTTGGAATCATATGCATGAATTCGTTCCACCATTTCAGATGTTGTATTTATAAAGTGAGCAGGGTCCATTGTTGTGCAAACAATGATTCCGGGATGCATTTTTTCAATTTCATTTTCAATTTTGGTAACGCTTGTAATAATTAGACCGGTTCCACCCTTGGCCCTTTCTATGTAATAATCCTGGGCTCTCTTGGAAAAACCGCCTTTGTCAGTCGCAAGTCCTAATATACCCATTGGAGCCATAGCTATTTTGTTTTTAACTTCTACCTTGCCAATCTTAATTGGCTCAAAAAGTTTCTTATAACCAGACATTAAATGGTCACTTCCTTAATTTTAAATTTTACTTACTATTTATTAAATTCTACATCCGATTGACAAAATCCTGCTTAAGTTAAAAAATTATAAAAAAAATTGGGTTTCGTCTTATTTTTTCGTATCCCGGCGCACATTGATTTTTGCGAATAGTCATGATATATTACTTTATATAAGTTGCACTAATTGCAAGTATATAAACAACATACAACAGTTGAAGGGGCGTGGGCCAATGAAAGTTATTAAGCGAGACGGACGTATACAGGAGTTTGACATCGGCAAGATTCAAGTAACCCTGGAAAACGTATCTGATGAAATATCAAAACCGCTTACGGCATCTGATATTAAAAAACTTCTTACAAGCATTGAAAAAGCAGTTTATTCTCGTAATCAGGAGGAAATCAGGTCATCTGAAATATTCGAAATTGTTATCGAAAAATTAGAAAAGGCAGGTTTTCACGATATAGCAGCTGCTTATAAAAAGGGAAAAAAGTAGTTTTTACAAGTTTTACACGATCCAGTAGGAAGTGTATCGCAGAAATTTATTTTCGGTGTCATAGATACTTATTTTGCGCTTACATTACCATAAAAAAAGAAAATCAGGTAAGAAGAGAATAATCATCTCTATCTTACCTGATTTGTTATTATTGTCATAAAGTTGTTATTGTTATTGCCATCCTTTTATTGCTGTCGTTCTAACTTTTATAGAAAACCTATTTTTATCTTATAAAAGCAAAATATAGTACGAAAGTTACCGCAAGAACATACATCATCCAATGAACTTCTTTTCCTCTCCCTGAAAACAGCATAAGCGCCGCATATGCAATAAAGCCCACCGAAAGACCTAAAGAAATACTGAAGGTAAAGGGCATTAGAACGGCTGTAAGAAAAGCCGGAAATGCTTCATAAAAGTCATCAAATTTAATTTCGTTAAGACTTGTTGCCATGAAAATTCCCACAATAATCAGCGCCGGAGCTGTAGCCGCCGTTGGAACCGCCAGAGCTATAGGCGAAAATATAATACTTGCAATAAAAAGAACCGCCACTGTAACTGCCGTAAGGCCAGTCCTGCCGCCAACGCTTACGCCGGCTGCGCTTTCAACATATGTAGTGGTGTTGCTTGTTCCCAGCAAGGAACCTATAACAGTACCTATGGAATCTGCAAATAGGGCCTTGTTTCCTCTTTTAAGGTTGCCGTGTTCATCTATCATGCCTGTGCGGCTGGCCACGCCTACAAAAGTCCCTATTGTGTCAAAAAGATCTGCAAAAAAGAGCGAAAATATAACGGGATACATAGAAAGCTGTAAAGCGCCTTTAATGTCAAGTTTGAGAAGACCTGGCGCTATACTTGGCGGAGCCGAAATAATCGATGCCGGAATTTTTGTTATGCCCATTGGAATTCCTATTATTGAAGTAATTATTATTCCGAGCAAAATTCCGCCTTTAACACCTTTTGCCACAAGAACTGCTGTAATTATAAGACCTACCGCCGCAAGTAAAACAGCAGGATCTCTAAAATTCCCCAGGTCCAAAAAAGTATCCGGGTTACTAATAACAATTCCAGAATTTTTAAATCCTATAAATGCAATAAATAGTCCTATGCCAGCGCCTACCGCATGCTTTAGTGACATTGGTATCGCCCGAATTAAAAGTTCCCTTAAACCTGTAAGTGTAACAATAACAGCTATAATACCTGAAAGAAATACTGCTCCCAGCGCAGTCTGCCACGGAATTCCCATTTTTCCCACCATGACATAAGCAAAGAAAGCATTAAGGCCCATGCCCGGAGCCAGTGCAAAGGGATAGTTGGCATAAACTCCCATAAACAGCGTCGCTATAGCTGAAGCAAGTGCCGTAGCCATGAATACTGCTCCCTGGTCAAGGCCGGCATCTTTTAAAACTATAGGGTTTACGAGAAGAATATAAGCCATAGTAACAAATGTTGTAATACCTGCCAGAATTTCCGTTCTGACATTTGTCCCATTTTCCGACAGCTTAAAAAACTTTTCAAAAAAATTAGATTGGCCGCCGGCAGAAACATCGTTTTTCAATAGAAAAGCCTCCCTTTAAGATTATTTTGTTTGTAAAAACTACGTATAAAGTAAATAAAAGTTGTAAAATTGATGTGTAAACAGGAGCCGTAATTTTTTCCGTATTGCCGGAATTACGCAGGTATGAATATTGTTTTTTCCAGAGAATATATTACCAAATAAGCTAGACAATGTCAATAAAAATACGAATTTTATCTTTGTAAATAGATTTAACGTTCGTATTTTTACGTGATATAATCTAAATAAAGAAAGCAAAATTGTCTATGGAGATGTGGTAAGGGTGAATATTCCTCCTTTAAATATTCCTGAGGAAAAGAGCGATAGTGTAAATTCAAAATTAGTTTCAAAGGATCTTCAAGCTGCCGGAGGCGGAGCAAATCTTGAAAATAAGAACAGTATAGATACCGTCAACAATAATTCCTTAGCCTTCCTTGACATTCCTCAATCTTTAGAGACAAATATCGCCTTAGGCATTTTATCTAAATTGAATTTGCCTATAACCGCTGAACGCATCAATATAATTATTGATTTATTAAAATACTTGGAAGGCGCTAAAAATCAAGAGTTCGAGGGGTTTACAGATGAAAATCCTCAAACTCAGTCTCAAAACTTATTGTTTTACAAGGCCGTTGACAGCTGGGCAAAAGTAGGACCTTCACCTTTAGAAACTCAGCTTTTAAAATATCTTGAAGGCTTTTCTCCAGCGTCAAAAGACAAAGAAATGGCTACGGAGAACCATGTCAAAGAAGGAATTTTAAAGGACTATCTTGCAGCGAAAGTCTTAAATGCCGCAAACAATCCTATAAACATAACTACTGATGAAAAGGTATACTTTTTTATAATCGAGCTGCCCGTATACCAGAAAATTTACATAAGAATTTCTCATGAAATTTTAGATTCTGCAAGACAGCAAGCGTTTGTTAAATTAAGCTTTATCGTAAATACAAAAAACCTGGGGGCGGTGCTTATTGAACTTACTTACTTGGACGGCGCCATAAAGGCTGCTTCTACTTTTGAAAGTAAAAAATCGTTGGATTACATGAAGAATTTTCTCACTGCTTCAAATAACACAAGCGCCTTAGTTCGCAATATGGAATTTAAAGTAGGTAAGATTTCTCTTGAAAATTTTCTTTTTGATAAAGCTGGACATTCTCATCTAAAAGGAATAAATATTAAAATTTAGGGTGAAGCTATGGTAAAAGAATATAGTGCTAATAAAAACAAAAAAGCCGCAGCGCTGAAATACGACAGCAGCGCCGATAACGCACCAAAAATTTTGGCTTCCGGCAAAGGCTTTATAGCAGAAAAAATTTTAGAAATAGCAAAAGAAGAAAATATAGCTGTTTACAAAGATCCTGTTCTGGTAGAGGCATTAGTTAAACTCGAGATAGGTCAAGAAATCCCGGCAGAGCTTTACAGGGCAGTTGCAGAAGTTCTTGCATTTATCTATTCGGCGGACATAGCCGGCTCTTTGGAATCCTTAGATAATGTTTAATCAAACTCTGTATTAACTTCATATACTCCCCCTATCTCTTGCAACTTCTGTTTTATTTCCTCGAATTCTAAGCGGTTAATTTTGGGAATCATTAAAGTTATCATTAACCTATTTTCATCCAAACTCTCCATCTTTATGTTTCTAATGCTGATATTCATTTCGCCGAGGCAAGAACCTATTTTCCCTAACTGGCCGGGGCTGTCGTCTATTACCACAAACAGCATTTGTAAAAATCTCTTCTTTAAAATTAACTGATCTAATTTATTGAAAGTCACGAGAGTAAGCAGCATCATAAATGTAGCAAGAGTTGCTCCATAATAAAAACCTGCTCCGATTGCAAGACCGATTGCAGATACCGCCCATAGACTTGCAGCTGTAGTCAGTCCTTTTACAGAAGCTCCTTCCCTTATTATCGTGCCTGCGCCAAGGAAACCTATGCCGCTTACAACTTGAGCAGGTATGCGAGTAGGGTCTACATTGGTTTTCCCCTGAAACTGGCTAAAAATAAATATCGAAGTAAGCATGATTACGGCAGAACCCATACAAACTAATATATGTGTTCTAAAACCTGCCGGTTTATTAGTAGTTTCTCTTTCTAAGCCTATGATTCCGCCAAGCACAAGAGATAAGACAAGCCTTATTGTAAGTTCCGCATTGCTAAGAAGCATTGCTCCACCTCTTTTTATAATTTTCTTACTAAATTATACTATATTATACTTCTCTTTAAAGCCCCGGGTCAACTATAGCGAGCTTTTTCAGGGAACTTTTTGGATAACTAATGCGTCAATATAGAAAGAAGATAAAACTAGGGGGCGATAGAATCTAAAATGTATTTAACGCTGTTGACTAAGGATTCTACTCAAAACAAGAAAGGTTGAGGTGTTATGAGAAAAAGAGTTTTTTCAACAATTATAGCTTTAATATTTATGCTTTCTATTTTATCTCCTGTGGCAGCATCAGCTCAAACAACTATTTCTCAGGAAAAAGCGATAGAAATTATTAAAAATCTATTTGACACATCTATTTATGATCAATTTAATATAAACTACAACGAAATTGATGAGAATAAAAACGTGTGGGAACTTAACTGGTCTCAGTCAAAGGAGGCCTATGGCAGCTTAAGTGCAAGCGTTGACAGCGATACAGGAAATATATTAAGTATTTATATGTACCGCGGTTACGATTCAGGAAGAACGACGTCAGGAATACCAAAGTACACAAAGAATCAAGCTTTAGAAATAGCGCAGAATTATGCTAAAAAAATTCAGCCATCTGAATTTGCCAAAACAAAGCTTACCGAATCTAAAGGCGCAGTTTATCCTACAAAAAACTATAGCGAAAGTTACTTCTTTAACTTTATCCGCACAGAGGGCAATATACCCGTTGAGAATAATTATATTAACGTAGAAGTAGACGGCTACACCGGCGATATTCTAAGCTATTCCTTTAATTGGTGCTGGGATCCATTGCCATCTGCTGCAAATCTAATCTTGCCGGAAGATGCGGAGAAAATTTTTAAGACTAATGATAAATTAGGTTTAAAGCTTGTATATAAACGCTACTTTGATTATTCCACAAAAAAAGAAGATATTAAACTGGTTTATGTTTTAAATTCGGAAAGATTTTTAATAGATGCAGTTACCGGAGAGATAATAGACGATAGGTATTATGATTTTTACGGTGCAGGCGCCGGAGAAAAATCAGCGCAAGCCGGATATGACACGTCTCTTACCCCTGCTGAAAGCAAGGAGGTTGAGATAACTAAAAACTGTATTTCAAAAGATGAGGCAATTAATATCGTTAAGAATTATATCACCATCCCTTCCGATTATAAGCAAAAGACGGCAAATCTTTATGAAATTTACGACGATCCGGGACAAAAAATATGGAATATTAGCTGGCAAAAAACAGATGAAAATGGTGACATCAGTGGTACCATATACGCATCAGTAAATGCACTGACCAAGGAATTATTGAGTTTCGATATTTATGATGATAGCAGATGGTCTCAAGAATTTAAGCAAAATTACGATAGAGCTGCGGCTCAGAAAAAAGCAGAAGAATTCTTGCAAAACTTCCAGCCTTCACGCTTTAAAAATGTGAAGCTTGAGGATATTGACACAAATATTGACGAATCCGAAAAAGCTCGCGAACATTATTTTGTTTATACAAGAATAGTTAATGGTATTCCTTATAACGCTAATGGTTTTAATTTAACGGTAGACTCTCAAAGCGGGCAGATAGTCAGTTATCGCATGGACTGGCACGAAAGAGTATTTCCGGATCCTACAGGAGTTATTCCAAAGGACAAGGCTCAGGAACAATTCTTGAAAAAGGTGGGTTTAGAATTAGTTTACGCCTACCTTTATAATCCCAAAGAGGGAGATGTAGGGAATTACAAACTGGTATACAAACCGAAAGATGCCGATTCTTACACCTTTGACGCTTTTGATTTTACACCTTTAGATTATAGTGGAAAACCCGTTAAAGAAGAGGTTGAAACTTCATTTACCGACATCAAAGGACACTGGGCGGAAAAAGATATTCAGCTCCTAATTGATTTAGGCGTTATTAAATGCTCGGAAGACAAGTTTCTGCCCGATAAAAACATAACAGAAGGCGAGTTTGTAAAGTTTCTCCTTTTAGCTAAGAATCAGAACATCCCTGATGATGCCTTGATGAAATCTTCGGATGCTGATGATATACAGTCATATATTGATTTAGCCTTAAAGCTGGGATGGATAAAGCCAAATGAGATAGATGCGAAAAGACTTATATCTCGCGAGAAAGCTGCCGCTCTTGTCGTAAGGGCCATGGGTCTTGAAAAGGCGGCAAGTCTTTCTGATATTTATAAAGATATTGCAGCCGACAGTGCTTCCATAACAGCCGATTATAAGGGTCATGTAACACTAGCCTTAGGATTAAAACTTATGTCATGTGAAAACGGCAAATTCAGTCCCGGTGGCAGTGTTACCCGGGCCGAGGCTGCAGCCATACTTGTAAGAATGCTTAGAAACCAGTAATCTCGCACAATCATCGCGCGCCTGTATAGCGGGTGGTTTATGTTCAATTTCTGTGCTCTAAGCAGGCTAAAGTATATAAAGTATATAACAAAAAGTGAGCTTAAAAGTTCTTTGCACCTTTAAGCTCACTTTTTTGATTAAATTATTTCAGCATTAATTCCTTTAGCTTTTCAGCATCAATTTCTACCCTTGCCACTTTAGAGTTCATAGCTGCCTTTGCAACTTCATAGGCCACATTCGCGGCTACTCGCTTATCAAAGGCTCCCGGAATGCAATAATCCGGTGATAGCTCATCAGGAGAAATAAGTGACGCTATGGCATGGGCTGCCGCAATTTTCATTTCTTCGTTTATATCCGATGCCCTAACTTCTAAAGCGCCGCGGAAGATGCCGGGAAAGGCCAGCACGTTGTTTATCTGATTTGGAAAGTCTGAGCGGCCAGTGCCTATAACCTTTGCTCCGGCTGCTTTAGCCTCGTCCGGATATATTTCAGGCACAGGGTTTGCAAGAGCAAATACTATCGCATCTTTTCCCATCTTTTCTATCATTTCCTTTGTAACGGTTCCGGGGCCAGAAACTCCGACAAATATATCGCTTCCCTTTAAGGAGTCTGCGATAGTTCCTTTAATATTCTCTTTATTTGTCACATTTGCTAATTCTTGCTTACTTTCATTTAGGTTTTCCCTTCCCCTGTAAATTACCCCCTTGCTGTCGCACACAATTACATCGGCAACGCCTGCCGAAAGCAGAAGTTTTGTAATAGCAACCCCTGCGGCACCTGCTCCGCTTATAACAACCTTAACGTCCTTTATATCCTTATTTACTATTTTAAGTGCATTTATGGCAGCTGCAAGCACCACTACGGCAGTGCCATGTTGATCATCGTGAAATACAGGAATATCCAGTTCTTGTTTTAGTCTCTTTTCAACCTCAAAACATCTTGGAGCTGAAATATCCTCCAGATTGATTCCGCCGAAGGTCGGCGCTATGCGCTTAACTGTTTCCACGATTTCATCCACATCTTGAGTAGCAAGACAGATAGGAAATGCATCTACCCCTCCAAAATTCTTAAAAAGTACGGCTTTTCCTTCCATAACAGGCATACCTGCGGCAGCTCCGATATTGCCTAAGCCCAATACCGCTGAACCGTCTGTGACAACTGCAATCATACGGCCTTTTGCCGTATACTCATATATTAAATCCGGATTTTCTTTTATCTTCTTGCACGGTTCTGCTACACCCGGCGTATATGCAAGGCTTAGATCCTTTGCATCTTTTAAGGGAACCTTGCTAATTACCTCAATTTTCCCCTTGTTTTTTGCATGCAATTCAAGTGCTTCTTTTGTTAAATCCATATAAAGGCCTCCTATTGAATTTTGTATTTTTGGGGTTCGCTTTCATAAAGGTTGTTCCCCAACGAATCTATTACAACTATCGCCGGAAAGTCTTCCACATAGAATTTATGTATAGCTTCCGGCCCTAAATCCTCATAGCATACAATTTCTGCTTTTTTAATGCTTTTTGAAATTAACGCCGCAGCACCGCCTACAGCTGCAAAATAGACTGCGCCGTATGTCTTCATTGCATCAATTACTTCTTTTGATCTTACTCCTTTGCCAATCATTCCCTTTAAACCTAGTTTCAAAAGAGGCGGAGTATAGGGATCCATTCTGTAGCTTGTAGTAGGCCCTGCCGGTCCCACTGCATAACCGGGTTTTGCCGGCGCAGGGCCAACATAGTAGATAATTTGATTTTTTACTTCAAAAGGAAGCTCTTTCCCGGAATTTATCAGCTCTATCAGCCGCTTATGCGCAGCATCTCTCCCTGTGTAAATTATGCCGTTGATAAGTACGTTATCGCCAGCCTTAAGTTCTCTTACTTTTTCATCGTTTAAAGGCGCCTGTATCTTGATTGTCTCTGTCATGTTTATCCCACCCCCTATATTATCCTTTGTGCATGCCTTGCCGCATGACAGCAAATATTTACAGCTACAGGCAAGCCTGCTATATGTGTGGGAAATTGCTCGATATTTACAGCAAGAGCTGTTGTTCTGCCTCCCAGGCCTGCCGGTCCAACACCGGATTTATTGATTTCGTTTAAAATTTCAGCTTCCAACTCTGCGTATCTTTTATCCGGATTATGCTCGCCTACAGGTCTTGCGGTAGCTTTCTTAGCCAAGATTGCTGCAACTTCCATAGTCCCTCCGATACCTGCTCCAACTACAATCGGCGGGCAGGGATTCGGGCCTGCTTCTACCGCCGCAGTTACAATGAAGTTTTTAACGCCCTCTACTCCGTCTGCAGGTTTTAGCATCTTTATTCTGCTCATGTTTTCGCTGCCAAAACCCTTTGGGGTAACCAAAATACTTATCTTGTCCCCCGGAACAATTTTCAAATGAATTATTGCAGGTATATTGTATTTTGTATTCACACGATCAAACAAAGGATCATCTACTACCGATTTACGAAGATATCCTTCTGTATACGCCTGCTTTACTCCCTCATTGATAGCATCATTAAAATCACCGTCAATAATTGCAACTTCCTGACCAAGTTCTACGAATACAACCGCCATTCCTGTATCTTGGCAAATGGCTATTTTTTCTTCTGCTGCTATTTTATCATTTTTTATAATCTGTTCAATAACTGATTTTCCGATAGGCGACTCCTCTTTCTCATACTGAGCTTTTAATTTGCTTAAGACATCATCTCCGATTAAGTAATTTGCTTGCAAAAATAACTCTTTTACCGTTTGCTCGATTGTCCTTACGCTTACCTGTCGCAATTTAACAACTTCACTCCTTCGTAACATGTATTATAAAAAATACTTGCCTGTTATATTTATTTCTATTTATTTAACAAAATTCCTTCTTTTCATCTTAATATTTATCGATAATTATGACTCATTATGGCTGCTTTACTTTCTTTATTTGATTTTTTAGCCCCATTGTTGTAGAATTTACCTAGTTTCCCGCTTTTTCAATATGAAGATATAATTGGTGATGTATATGACAATATTAAGTGTTTCAAATTTAAATAAAAGTTTTGGAGATACCATCGTTCTCGAAAACATTAGTTTTTCAATTGAAGAAAATGACAGAATAGGGCTAATAGGATTAAACGGCACCGGAAAATCAACTTTGCTGAAAATCCTCGTTGGAAGCATGCCTTATGACAGTGGTAATATTTATATAGATAAAAATATCAAAATAGGTTATCTTGCCCAGGATACCGGTCTTGAAGGTTATAAGACTATAGGCGAGGCTCTTTCCTCTGTTTTTTTAAAACAAAAAGAACAAGAGGATGAACTGCACAGATTAGAAAATTTGATGGCTTCACCCAAAATTTATGAAGACGAAGATCGCTTAGAAGATTTAATGCATCAGTACTCTATGCTTTTTGAGGAATTTAAGGAAAATGGAGGCTTTGAAATTGAAAGCCGTATACGAGGAGTATTAAAAGGTCTTGGTTTTACAGATGAAGATTTGGAAATTTCGAGCCTTAGCGGTGGTCAAAAGACCCGCCTTGCTTTAGGGCGAATTTTACTGGAGTCTCCGGATCTTCTGCTTCTCGACGAGCCTACTAATTATTTGGATTTAGAATCTCTTCAGTGGTTGGAGGGTTTCTTGAAAAATTACCCAAAAGCATTCATGATTGTATCTCACGACAGATACTTCTTAGACAATACTGTAAAGAAAATTTTTGAGTTGGAAAATAATACTATCACATTATACAACGGAAATTACTCTGAATTTGTAGACAAAAAACAGGCTTTAGCAAGAATCCATGAAAAGCAAGAAAAAATTCGTCAAAAAGAGATTCAAAAGCTTGAAGAGAACATACAAACTTTTATCTCCCATAGGAATTATATCCAGGCTGAGAATCGAAAAAGAAGGCTGGAAGAATTACTGCCAAAGTCTATGTCCGGCAGGAGCAGCGCTCCTGCTGTTCGCTTACGATTTGATATGCAGGATTCCAGCGGCAAAGAGGTGCTTAGAATTGAAAACTTAGGTTTTTCTTATGGCGACAAAAACATATTAAAGAATGTCAATTTAAAAGTCTTTCGAGGGGAGCGCATAGGCATAATCGGACCGAACGGCATAGGAAAGACTACATTTTTAAAGATACTTGCCGGTCAGCTTGAGCCCCAGGAAGGTTTTGTAAATTTCGGCCATCAGGTAGAGCCTGTGTATTTCGAGCAGGAGCAACAAGATTTTTCTTCTAAATCAACAGTGCTAGATGAAATGTGGAATGCTGCCCCCGGCCTTAGTCTTACTGAAATCAGGACTTTTTTGGCAGGTCTGTTGTTTTTCCAAGACGACATAGAAAAAACCGTCGATGTGCTAAGCGGTGGAGAAAAGAGCAGGCTTTCTCTTGGAAGGGTAATTCTTCAAGGAGCAAATCTTCTTTTACTTGACGAACCTACAAACCATCTTGACATAATTTCAAAAGAGAATTTAGAAGAAGCTTTAAAAAGCTTTAAGGGGACTATAATCGCAGTATCTCATGACAGATACTTTTTATCTAAAATTGCAACTCGAATCTGGGAATTTTCTGATGGTAATATTATAGATTTTGATGGTTCTTTCAGTTACTACCTGGAAAAGAAAAATGAAACTGCTAAAACTGAAGTTGCGTCCGAGAACAAAGAAAGCAAAACCGTAATTCAAAAAATCAAACTTCGCAAGAGGCAGGAACGGGAAAAAAAGAGGCAAGAAGAACTTGCAATAAAAGAACTGGAAGAAAACATTTTAAAAAAAGAAGAGGAATTGGAAGAACTGGAACATATGTTGTGCCAGCCGGAGGTATACAGTAACCCTGAAAATTCTCAAAAGGTTAATAAGGCATATAACCAAGTAATTTATGATTTGGAGCAACTATATGATGAGCTTGACAGGCTGGCTTAGAAGGAGCGATTTTTTTGAAAAAAGACATTATCGCAATGGGCATTGAAACATCTTGCGACGAAACTTCGGTTTCTATAGTAAAAAACGGCAGAAAAATCCTATCGAACACTATATTTTCTCAAATCAAACAGCATCAAAGATTTGGCGGTGTGGTGCCTGAAATCGCCTCCAGACAACATCTCGAAGCCATGGCTCACGTTGCGGAACAATCGCTGAAAGAGGCCGATATAAGTTTTAAAGATGTGGATTTGGTGGCAGTAACCCATGGACCGGGTCTTATAGGTGCCTTGCTGGTGGGGGTTTCTTATGCTAAAGGAGTGGCTTATGCTTTAAATAAGCCTTTAGTGGGAGTAAATCATATAGAGGGGCATATTTTCGCAAACTTTTTGGAGAATAACTTTGCTCCGCCATTTTTGTGCCTGGTTGTCTCAGGAGGTCATTCTCATTTAGTATATATTAATGATTACGGAGATTATGAAGTAATGGGAAGAACTATAGACGATGCAGCAGGAGAAGCTTTTGACAAGATAGCCAGAGCCTTTGGCTTAGGTTACCCCGGCGGGCCGGCTATTGAAGAAGCCGCAAAAAGCGGAAATGAAACAGCCATATCTTTTCCTGTGGCCCATATAGAAGAAAACGACCTTTCTTTTAGTTTTAGCGGTCTAAAATCTGCTGTTCTAAATTATTTGAACCATCAAAAGCAAAAAGGTGAACCTATAGTTGTGGAAGATGTGGCTGCCAGTTTTCAAAAGGCAGTAGTTGACGCCCTTGTAGAAAATACATTAAAGGCGGCTCAGCTAAAAGACGTTAGAGAAATTGCCTTAGCAGGCGGGGTAGCATCTAATCACAAGCTGCGGAATGAATTAACAAAAAGAGCGGGGGATAATTTTAGAATTCATTTTCCACCGCCTATCCTCTGCACTGACAACGCGGCAATGATTGCTTGCGCCGGATATTACCAATATTTAAGAGGAGCAAAACATGATCTTTCTTTAAATGCTTATGCTAACTTGAGTTTATAGACAGGATGTAAGGAGAGATTAAAATGCGAAGGGTTGAAAGGCACAAGGCAGGATCTGTCAATTCTCTGTGGTTTTGGTATAAAACAGTAAATCCTTTAAAGGCAGTATACAACTTTATCTTAATTTATATTGCAAGGTTTGTGCCTTTTCTTCCTCTTAAAAATTTTATGTACAGACTCACCGGAATGAAGGTAGGAAAGAATGTATCCATAGGTCTTATGGCAATGTTTGACATATTTTTCCCTGAACTTATAGAAATCGGAGACAATACGATAATCGGCTATAATTCTACGATACTTGCTCATGAATACATGGTAAAAGAATGGGGAAAGGGAAGGGTTGTTATAGGGAAGAATGTGACAATAGGTGCAAATGTCACAATACTCGCCGGCATTATTGTCGGCGATGATGCTACTGTTTCTGCCTGTTCGCTGGTTAATAAAGATGTGCCTTGCGGAGCTTTTGTTGGAGGGGTGCCGATAAAGCCTCTAAAGTGAGTCCTTCCACATTATAACTGCATCCTCGCCATCGTCTATATAATAGCCTCTTCGGATTCCGATTGGCTCGAAGCCAAGTTTGGAATATAGGTTTTGAGCTATATAATTGCTCTTGCGCACTTCTAAGGTCATTTTATTAGCGCCTTCAGTTTTAGCTAGCGCCATAAGAGATCTCATCAGTGTTTCTCCTACTCCCTTACCTCTGTATTCCGGCAAAACTCCTATATTGGTTACATGGGCTTCGTCTAAGATTATCCACATTCCTGCATAACCTATAATTTTACCGTTATGCCTTGCGATAATATAGTGTGCAAACTGATTATCGGTAAGCTCACACATAAAGGAATAACGAGACCAGGGTGTCTTAAAGCAATGGCGCTCTACCTCCATCACTTCGTCTAAATCTTTTACTTTCATAGTCTCAATTGTAAAATCATCCTCGGCTCTTTGTTCCATAACGCTCCTCCTGCTTTTCTTCAGCGCTGGACTTTCTTATATAAAAAGGTTTTATGGAAAAACAAGTGTCTTTCTCACCTTGCGCATATCTATCTAATGCCGCTGCCGCTATTGATGAAGCGCGCGGCATAGAAAATGCGGGATTTGCAAAAATTATATCACAATCAGAGCCGCTGCAACAGACATTTAGTACTTCTTTTAATAAAAAAACGCCATCGCCTAAAACTGTCACTTTTTCTTTGAGCGAAAAAAGCTCTTGTACTAACAGATCTGCTTTAATAAGTCTATAGTCCCAAAGCCTGTTGAGCTTGCCTTCATCCCAACGGTAGAGTGATGTATAAACTTCTTTACGCTGCGCATTTATTATCGGGCAAATTAAGGTTTTTGAGCCAATTAAGTTATAGGAAAGACCATCAAGGGTATTTATGCCTATCATCGGTTTGTCCAGGGCATGGGCTATGCCCTGGGCGCAGGCCATGCCAATACGAATTCCGGTAAATGAGCCGGGCCCTTTGGCAACTCCGATTACATCCAGCTCTTCTGCAGTTGTCTCGGAATCTTTCAACACTTTATCGACAATCAGCATCATTTTTTCTGAATGCATTTTTTTATTATTCACAAGATACTCGGCAAACAGCTTTTCTTCGCTGAGAACAGCTGCTGCAGCAACAATTGAGGATGAATCGATTCCGAGAACTTTTGTCATTTATTTCCAACTCCTGAACAATTTTTCAGTTCTTCAATAATACTATCATAATGAGCGCTTTTTGAGGCAAATTTTATTTTTCGCTTACTTTCTCCCGATACCTTAAAATCTACCCACAAGACATCTTCGGGCAGTATCTCCTTTACTTTGTCAGCCCATTCCATTACAATAACAAAGTCTTGCAGGTAGTCATAAAATCCTATATTTTCCAGTTCCTCCGGATTTTTTAGTCTGTACACATCCATGTGAGCTAAGCTAACACTTCCACCGTGATATTCATTTATGATGGTAAAAGTAGGACTGGTAACTTCCTCATCTATCCCTAAGCCTTTGGCAACTCCCTTTGTAAAAGCGGTCTTACCTGCGCCCAAATCTCCGGTCAACGCCAAAAAGTCCCCTTTTACCAGTAACTTTCCCACTAGAACTCCCAGTTTTTCTGTTTGCTCTATATTTTCGCTTTCAAAAACTATTTCCATTTATTAAAATTCAACTCTCTTTATATGCAATCTCGCCGCTTACCAATACACAGGAAGGTTTGGACTTGACTTCCAGGGGATGGCCATTCCAAATGACGATATCCGCATCTTTTCCCTTTTGAATACTGCCAAGTCTATCAGATACGCCAAGAATTTCGGCAGGGTTTATAGTTATGGCAGCAAGAGCATCCTTCTCTTCCATTCCCTCGCGGACTGCCATAGCAGCACAAATTCTAAGATACTGTATCGGTATTACCGGATGATCTGTCATTATGGCAACTTTTATGCCTTTCTTTGACAAAATGCCCGGTGTTTCAAATGTTAGATTTTCAAGTTCTATTTTTGAGCGAGATGAAAGGGATGGCCCGACTATTGCAGGGATACCAAAACTTGCAAACTCGTCAGCTATTAAATGGCCTTCTGTGCAATGTTCTATAACTATATCTGCATCAAACTCTTTTGCAATCCTTATAGCAGTCATAATATCATCTGCTCTGTGGGCATGTGCTCTCAGCGGTATTTTTTTGTCTAATACATCGCACAGCGCTTCCATTTTAAGGTCTCTTTCAACAAACTTTTCCGGATCGCTTTTTTCACGCTTTGTCTTGTAATTTTGCGCGCTTATTAAAGCTTCTCTAAGCAAGGCCGCGCTTGCCATTCTTGTGGAGGGCATTTTTTTCTGCTCGCCATAAACCCTTTTTGGGTTTTCCCCAAAGGCAATCTTTAATCCTGCCGGATTTCTCACAATCATATTATCGACAATTTTCCCATAGGTTTTTATGACAACAGACTGCCCACCGATAACATTGGCGCTGCCAGGCCCTGTAAAAGCCGCTGTAATGCCGCCTTTTACAGCATCATCAAAAGCTCTGTCTGCAGGATTTATTGCATCAATAGCCCTAAGTTGGGGGGTTATCGGATCTGTGCATTCGTTTCCGTCTTCTCCGGGTTCCCCAACAACTTCTTCATAAAGTCCGATATGACTGTGGGCATCTATAAAGCCGGGAAACACATACTCCCCTGCAGCATCAATTACTTGTGCGTTTTGAGGTGCTTTTAAATTCTCCCCCACTTCCGCTATTTTCCCATTATCAACAATTATGGTTCCGTTTTCAATAAATTTGCCTTCTATGTTGTTATATATTTTCCCATTTATAATAGCAATCATTCTTATTTTATCCTCCGTATATTATTCATTTTATACCGCCTGTTAATACCAGCATTGCTCTAAATACTTTAAAACTTTCCAAATAGTCCCTGCCGGTATAAACTACCGTCCTTGCACTTTTTCTTGTAACTCCAGGTATTAATTCGGTCATTGCCGCCATATCAGATATTGTAAAGGTAACTTCAAGCTCTACCGGCTCTTTTTCTACC
Source organism: Tepidanaerobacter sp. EBM-49 (assembly GCF_001896645.1). Lineage (NCBI taxonomy): Bacteria > Bacillati > Bacillota > Clostridia > Thermosediminibacterales > Tepidanaerobacteraceae > Tepidanaerobacter > Tepidanaerobacter sp. EBM-49. Next base: position 73,423 of record NZ_MPPE01000025.1, on the reverse strand, counting down.
GTAGGTTTAAGCTTTGGGATTTTTTTCATCGCCTCAGCGACACCTTCTTTTAATTTGGGTGCAACTTGGGTGAAGGGATGAATTATTGCCGCTGTCCGCCCTACTGACTTTTTAACAGCAACGCCTACCGGCTCAAAAAGCTCCTCTTTTGCACATCTTATTGCATTTTGGTCTCCTGATATAAACGCCACCGGAACATGATAGTAGCCAGCTACGCGGCCGTTTAAACCAGCCTCACTCAAGGGCTTTCCGTTTACTTTAGCTTCCAAAACCCGGAAAGTATATGTATGATCAATTATGGATTCACTGCTTCCCGCTCTGGCATGATATCCTACGAAAAAAACCGCATCGAAAGATTGGTCTATTCCTTCCATCATGCTAAGGGGTTTACGATCGCCGCTTATAAGGGATGCTCGCGAGTCAAGCTCTTCGATAAGAATGTTGTCCATGTTATTATGAGAGTCGTTGACAACAACCTCTTTTGCGCCATTGTCAAATGCTGCCTCTATAACTGCGTTTACTTCTTTTGTCATCATGAGTCTTGCTCTTTCATATTCGCTGTTTCCCGGCTCTGTCTGCTGCATGGAGACAACCCCGGAAATCCCTTCCATATCGGCAGAAATATAGATTTTCATAAAAAGTCCCCTTCCTCTTTTTAGGTTACCTTAAGGCTTCCGCCTTCTCTGCGGCCTCTATCAAAGCCTCAAACAAACTAAAAAATCTCGGCTCACAAAGCATTTCTTCCGGATGCCACTGAACTCCGACACAAAATCTATCTCTATCAATAGATTCTATAGCTTCAATAATTCCGTCCGGCGCTATCGCACAGATTTTGAAGCCCGGCGCAACCTCTTTTATGGCCTGGTGGTGAAAGCTGTTAACTCTTAGTTTCCTATGTCCAAACAAACGAAAAACTATAGAATCTTCTTCGCAAATTTCAATTTCATGGCTTTTATACCAGCGAGGAGCATCTTGCTCATGCTTTAATGGATTCTCTAGGTGAGCAGTCACGTCCTGAATCAGTGTTCCACCAAAAGCAACATTTAAAACTTGCATCCCCCGGCAGATACCTAATATCGGCTTTTTAAGCTCAAACATTTCCCTTGTTATCAATATTTCGGCGGTATCTCTGTCAGGGTCTATGTTCCCTAATTGAGGAATCGGCTTTTCGTTATAATGCATCGGATCTACATCAGGACCGCCCGACAAAACAATTCCATCTAATTTTTCGCTCAAATCTTTAAGTGCCGCTTCATTTCTAATCGGTGGTATGCATACAGGCAATCCGCCTGCCAGTTCAATAGTGCGAAAAAAATTTTCGTTGATTTTTGCCTGATTTTTGTTGTAATCATATGACATCGTAACACCTATTAATGCCACTTGGCAATCAGCCCCTTTCCTTAAAGAACGCCTACGGCAGCTTTTACTACAACAGGATCAAACTGGCTTCCGGCATTCCTTGCCAGCTCTTCCTTGGCTTCTCTTCTGCTTCTTGACTTTTGGTAAGGTCTTAGTGATGTCATGGCATCAAAAGAATCTGCTACAGCCATTATGCGAGCTCCCAGCGGGATATTTTCACCTCTTAAACCTTCCGGATAGCCAAAGCCATCGTACCTTTCGTGATGGCCTCCGGCAACTAACACTAAATCTTTTAGCTCACTTATCATACTGACAATTTCCATAGTATACACCGGATGCCTTTTCATCAGCTTAAACTCTTCGAGAGTTAAGGAAGACGGCTTATCTAAAATGCTCTTTGGTACTGCAACTTTACCGGCATCATGGAGATAAGCTGCAATTTCATATCTTTTAGCCGTTTTTTCTTCAATACCCATACCTTTTGCAATTTCATATGTATAAGACGCTACACGTTCCGAATGGCCTGCTGTATAGCTGTGCTTTGCGTCAATGACTTGAGCAAAAACTTTTGCGGCATTTTCAACATCAGTCTTACAGGACGAAAGGTCAACGGGAGGTAATTCCCTTACAACCTTTGGAAGTATTTCCGAAACTGCTTTTTCGCTGATTACTTTATCAAAAAAATCATCTTCTTCCAAGGTTGCAATCATCAATTCGTACATCAAATCAGAAAATTCACTACCTCTACGTCCCATTAATGCGGTTTTAATGCCATTGAAATCTAGCGGTGGTTTTACCCGCGCAAGCAGGTCAAAAGTATCTGCTATTCTTAATATTTGACCTCCTATATTTATGGCATTACCCTTTGCTCCATGGGGGTATCCGCTGCCGTCCCAGTACTCATGGTGATCCATAATCATATCAGCAGCTATAGACAGCGGCTCAATTTCTCTTATAACTTTGGCGCCTTTTTCCGGATGTTTTAAAAGTATAGGATTTTTAAAATGTTCCTTTTGATCTATATACCATGTAACATGATTTTCTAGTGATATTGCGCCTATATCATGTAAAAGACCCGCATAAAATATTTGAGTCCTATATTCAGGCAATATCTTCTGCGCCATCTTTTCTGCCAGGATACCAACTCTCCACCCATGGTAAAGTTTCCTATTTTCATCCAGATCCATCATTAAGGCCAGCGCCATCATCAGCTCCGTAAAAAACCGCGTCTTGATTTTCATACCATTCCTCCGGTGAAAGTATAGTCTATGTTTTGTTGTATTAAAATATGTAATTGATAACTCGCTGCCCTAATTTCTTTTTTAAATGATCAACCCTTATACTTCATCATCAAGCCCCAAACTTACTTTCAAAGCCTTATCAACTTTCTTCATTATCTCTTGATCTAATATAGTTATTTTTTGTTTCAATCTTCTCTTATCAATGGTACGCAGCTGTTCAAGCAAGATTACGGAATCTTTTTCAAGTCCGTAATCTTTGCTTGGCAGTTCAACATGTGTAGGCAATTTCGCCTTGTCTATTTGAGAAGTAATTGCAGCAATAATAACCGTGGGGCTGTATTTATTCCCCACGTCATTTTGCACAATTAATACCGGTCTTATGCCCCCTTGTTCGGAACCTACGACCGGATTTAAGTCCGCATAAAAAATTTCGCCACGCCTAACCAGCACATTATTCACACCCCGAAAGTCTTGTTTCATATATCACAAAATCCTTAAAATCCTCACATAATCCAATTTCCGCAAACTGCGCATTCAGCTCTGCCATTTGCAAATAGCCATTTTTCAATTGCTCTTTCATCAGGGATTTCTCCATTTCTTTTAAATACGATTTCATTGCATCGCATATAAAATCATTGCGATTTTTGTTCGCCAATGAGATAAAATAATCCGCTTCTTTCAATAAATTATCCGGCAAACTAATGACAATCTGCCTTAGTTCTGACATGATGATACCGGCACCCCCTGCTTATGCTTTAAAATAATGCCCAGGTACGTATCCATTATACATATTCTGGCACTGCCGTGTCAATCTTGTAGAAACACAGCCGCAATGACTGTTTTAGGATTTTAACAAAAAATTTTTGACCTTACTTACTTTTCCGCCGCTAATATACACCCTAGGTACTCGTTTTGAGATGCCACAAGTTATCTCATAGTTTATAGTGCCTATGATGTCTGCAAGATCCTCAGCCGAAATACTCTCATTACCGTAAGAACCTATTAGAATAACTTCATCCCCCTGCATCACCTCTTCTTTCACATCAGTTACATCTATCATGCATTGGTCCATACATATTCTTCCTACAATCGGCGCTCGCTGTCCATTTACAAGTACATGGGCTTTAGACGACAATAGCCTTGAATAACCATCTGCATATCCTATGGGTAATGTAGCTATAAGGCTCTGTCTCTGTGTAATATAGGTTCCGCCGTAGCTTATGGCTTTGCCCTTTGGAACAGATTTAACATGAGCAATCCTGGTTTTAAGGCTCATCACAGGTTTAAGCCTTACCTTTTCTCGGGGCACCTCTTTTGAAGGATACATACCATAAATTATGATGCCCGGCCTTACCATATCAAGATGAGTCTGGGGATAGCTTATTATAGCTGCGCTATTTGCCACATGTTTTATAGGAATCTTTAAGCTGTCATTCTCTATCGCATTTACAGCATTTGTAAAGCTTTGAAACTGCTGATAAGTGGCACTGCTGTCTTTTTCGTCCGCTTTTGCAAAATGTGTGAATATCCCCTCTACCTCAAGTCCTTGCAGTTTGCAAATTTCTTTTATTTGACCAATAGAAGCTTCATCGGTTTGAAAACCGATTCTGCTCATCCCTGTGTCAAGCTTTATGTGCACCTTGGCCTTTTTATTCTGCTTCAAAGCTTTTTCGGAAAGAATCTTCGCAGATTCTACATTATATATAGTTTGAGTAATATCATATTCTATTATTGTATCAAATTGAACAGATGGTGTAAAACCTAAAATTAGAATAGGGATTTTTATGCCCTTTTGTCTGAGCTCTACTGCTTCATCAAGAAATGCCACCGCAAGATAAGATGCTCCTGATGCAATGGCGACTTCAGCAACTTCAAAAGCTCCATGGCCGTATCCATCGGCTTTTACAACCGCACATAGCTTTGCATTTTGCGAGATGGCTTTTTTGATTTCAGCAAAATTGTAGCGCAGGTTATCTAGATCAATTTCAGCCCAAGTAGGCCTGATATTTAAAAGTTCGTCAGACATCTTGATGCTCCTTTTTGATTTTATAAAAAGCTTTATACAAATAGTTGATTATATCTCCCGCCGAAAGATATATTTCGGTTTTATCTAAAGCTGCAAAATCTCCAGCCAAGCCGTGCAAGTATACAGCCGATGCAGCCGCTTCATGAGGCTCCATGCCCCTTGCCAAAAAAGCTCCTATCATTCCAGAAAGCACATCTCCGCTGCCGCCTGTTGCCATACCGGGATTACCGGTAGGATTTATAAAGAGTTCATTGGAAGGTGTAGCTATAAGAGTCCTGGCCCCCTTCAGAACCGCAACACATCCGAATCTTTTTGCAGCAGTTCTCGCTGCGCCTATCCTGTCTTCTTGTATTTGGGCAGAGGTCATGTTTAAAAGCCGTCCCATTTCACCGGGGTGTGGTGTAATAATTACCGGCGCGCTAATATCTTTTAATATGTCCGGATTATCTGCTAGGGCATTTAAACCATCTGCATCGATGACTATAGGAACAGGGCATTTTAAGATAAATTGCTGCACAAATTTTTTGGTTTCATTTTTTTGTGAAATGCCCGGACCCAAAACAACAGCATTGCATGTTGAGGCAAATTCTATGGCTGTATTGAGGGCATCTAAGCTCAAGCAGCGATCAGATGTTTCAGCAAGGGGAAGTTTCATGGCTTCGGTAAGCTTTGTCTCTAAAATATCATCTAAACTTTTGGGAATGCCCACTGTAACAAGACCTGCTCCGCTTCTGACAGCGGCTGTTGCCGAAAGAGCTGCTGCTCCGGTCATGCCTTGCGAACCTGCAATAATAAAGACTTTTCCAAATGTTCCCTTATGGGCATCGGGCGGATAGGCCTTAAAACAGGATGCAACCCACTTGTCTTCTAAAAGTTCAGCTTCAGCTTCGATTGATTCCTCTACAATTTTAGGCATGCCAATATCGGCAATTTTAATATTGCCTGCGTATTCGGCGCCGGGATACAATAAGAGTCCTGTCTTTAAAGCACCCATAGTTACAGTTTCCTCAGCCTTTATAGCAGTGCCAAGAACTTTACCGCTTTCACCGGATATTCCAGAAGGTATGTCAACTGCAATCACAGGAATTTTGAGTGAATTTATTAATTCTATTACGTCGCGTGCTATGCCTTTAACTTCGCCTTTTAATCCTGTTCCGAATATAGCATCGATTATAATAGAAGATTCCTTTATTTTTTCTTCAATCGAGCTTAAATCTGAGGATTTACCGATGATTTCAATCGGAAGTTCCATTTCTTCTACAATTTTAAGATTTAGGCCGGCATCTCCTATGATATCTTCAGGATTTGCAATAAGATATATAGTTGTACCAAAACCCATGTTGGAAAGATGCCTTGCGGCTACAAATCCATCACCGCCATTATTTCCTTTACCGCAAAATACTGCGATTTTTGCTTTGTTTGCCGACATGCCACTATTTTTTCGCTCAAACAAATTTTTTGCGGCTAGCGCAACCTCTCTTCCGGCATTTTCCATTAATATCGCACCGGGAACTTTATATTCTTCTATTGCCATCTGGTCCATTTTTCTCATTGTAACAGGACTTACTACCTTCATCCACCGCACCTCCAAGGGCTACAGCAAAAGCTATGGCATATTCTCTGCTGTGAGAAATAGTAATGAGTATTTTTTCAAAACCCTTCGTTTTAAATATTTCAAAGGCCTTTCCATTTAGGATAATCATAGGCTTGCCTGATTCTTCGTTTAAGACTTCGATATCCTTCCATTTCATACCGGAAAAACCAGTACCTAAAGCCTTTGCCACAGCTTCTTTTGCAGCAAATTTGCCTGCAAGATGGGTATAGTAGCTTTTTTTTGCACTTATTTCAGTAAGCTCGCAAGCTGTAAAAAAGCGGTCCTCAAATTTCTTCCTTCTGCAGGCATTTTTTATTCTATTTATTTCAATTATGTCTACTCCAATTTCCATTTTGACCTCTTTTGATAAACATTTTAGAAAACAATGTGCCAAACATTGGGCACATAGTATTTTATTTCGATATTTGTCCTAAAAAACCTTTATAGTTTAAAAATTTAATACAAATTCATTGACCTTTTCTGACCTTTATGATATAATAGCGTTAAATTTCGAAGTTTAAAAATTTAGTGAGGAGGAGATTTTTATGCAAGACAGAGGTTTAATTCCTTGGAGACGGCGTAAACACTCACTTCCTGATTTGTTAGACTTGATGTTGGACACTGATGATTTTTCTGATTTTCTCGATGAGTTCGAGACAAGGTCTTTTAGAGTAGATGTAAAAGAAACCGACAAGGAATATATAGTTGAGGCAGATCTTCCCGGATGTGATAAGAACAACATAAATGTAAGTTATGATGACGGCGTTTTGACAATTGCCGCAAGCTATGAAGAAACCGCAGAAGAAAAAGATAAGAATTATATTCGTCGTGAGCGCCGGCGCGGTAATTTCTCAAGATCTCTCTCAATCCCTGAAGACGTTAAGGCTGATGAAATTAAAGCAAGTTTTAAGGATGGAGTTTTAAAAGTTACCTTGCCAAAATCAGGAGTGGCAAAATTAAGTGGAAAAGTAATAAACGTCGAATAAATATTTTATTAAGCTGTAATATATAAGATAATTGGGTTGGCTTTTTAGGCCAACCTTTTTTTCAAATTTATCCGTCTATAATATTACAAAACTATAATTGTCTAGTGATAAGAGTTCCTTTATTTCTTCAATGTGTTCTTCGCTCGTGGTTTCTAATTCCAGCTCAACTTTAGCATATCCTATTGGTATATCCCTACTTGAACGGTTGTGGGTAACTGATAGTACATTTGCTCCCGTATCCGCTAAGCGATTAAGCAATATGCCAAGTGTGCCGGGTCTGTCCGGTATAAGTGTATTAATAAAGACTTTTCTACCGCTTTTTACAAGGCCGCTGTCTATTATCCTTGACAACATATTAACATCTATATTTCCGCCGCTTAGCAATGCGACTATTTTTTTATCTTTTAACTGCCCCATCCTATTTAAAAGTGCTGCAACAGACGCAGCTCCAGCTCCTTCGGCAATTACTTTTGCACGTTCCATTAACAGCAAAATTGCATTTGCTATTTCGTCTTCATCAACTGTAACAATATTGTCTACATACCGCTTAACAATTTCAAAAGTAATTTTGCCCGGAGTCTTTACTGCAATTCCGTCTGCTATGGTAGGCATGCCATCTACCGTTGTTATACGATCTTTAAAAATCGACTCAGCCATTGATGGCATATTTTTACTCTGCACCCCTATTATTTTAATATCTGGTTTTATGCTTTTTGTTGCAACAGCTATACCGGATATAAGGCCGCCTCCTCCTACGGGAACAATAATAATATCCGTATCAGGCAAGTCTTCGAGAATTTCAATACCTATAGTCCCTTGTCCTGCTATCACTTCCGGATCGTCAAAGGGATGAATAAAAACGGCTCCTGTTTCTTCTTGGATTTCCCTTGCTTTTTCATAGGCTTCATCATATAAATGTCCGTGGAGTATAACTTCAGCTCCATAACCGCGGGTTGCCGCAATTTTTGACAAAGGCGCATGTTTAGGCATTACGATCGTTGCTTTTATTCCATAAGCTTTAGCAGCCATCGCAACTCCTTGAGCATGGTTTCCGGCGGAGGCAGCTATTACTCCCTTTTTCTTATACTTTTTAGGTAAATGAGCTATTTTATTAAATGCCCCTCTGATTTTAAATGAACCTGTTTTCTGCAGATTTTCCATTTTTAAATAAATAGAGTTTCCTGTCATCTCGCTAAAAGTGGTGTTATGTACCAATCCTGTATTGTACGCCACATTATTTAGAGTTTTTCTAGCCTCTTCAATATCATCTAAACCTATTATATTCTCCATGGCTACCACCTTTTTAAGTATCTACATGTTATATAAATATTTTAACTCATAACAGCAATTTATTCCAGAGTCTCATTGCTAATGTGTAAATCAAGACTTTTAAGTATTCTTTATATAGAAGCTTTTTAAAAATATAGCTGTGCATACAAAAACCGGCTGCAAATAGTCTACAATTATTGCAGCCGGTAAAAATAAAATCTTATTCGCTTTTTATAACTTGCCTTTTTAAGCTTTCAATTGTATTTCTTATTTGAGGAATCATTGCAACTAAAACACATATTAGAATGTTGGTCCCCAGCACTGTTCCATTTACAGCTATAGAATATAAAATAGGGCTCATACCTTCAGGTGCAAAAGATGCAAAGAATATAACGCCTGAAAGGAAGCTGGAAAATATCTGCCCTAAACCTCCTGCAATTATACCGAGAATCAAATTCTTACGGAAAAATCCGGCAATCCCCCAAGCTGCAAAAGCCAATATATAATCCAAAAATACTTGAAAAGGATGTAGGATGTAGGGGTCTTGAACAAGTTGTAAAAGACCATAAGTTGTTCCGGCTATAAATCCTGCAGCAGGTCCAAAAATATAAGCATAAATGAAAATAGGCAGCGGGCTCGCCAGCGTTATCGAACCTCCTTGAGGCCAACGATACAGCCGGATATAGGAAAGTATGAAGGCAACCGCAACGCAAAGACCTCCATATACCATAGCTCTCGTATCAAACTTCGCGTGTTTTCCTATCATTGAAATTATGATAACAAAAGCAACTATAGCCAGTAAAACAACCCATGTAAGCGGAGTTATTTCAGCAAAATCCTCAAACAAACCGGCAGCAAAATTCAAATAAACTCACCTCCTCCCCAAACAAAACTTTATGTCCGGAGAGTAGATGGCAAAAAGCCGCTACACAAGGTCAGCGGCTTACTATATTCAAATCCTAAAACCACTTTCCTACGCTAGTATTACCTAGAACAGGTTCAAGGGTCAGTGAATCACTCACTATCTCAGCTATCTTGCTCCCCTAGTGGACATAAACATATTTAATTTAATTAAACTATAACACAAAGCTAAGGAGATATCAAGTAAAACCGAAAAACTATATACAGAAATTTTCGTTAATACTTAAGTCCTTTTTAAGCAATATTATGCCTTCTGAAGAATAGCGAGAGCAGAGAACCCCTAATGAAGCCATTATATAATTGGAATCTATCAAAACCCTAGCGTTTTGAGTTGGAAGTAATTTTTCACTTTTTTCCGGGCAACGTAAACTTTCCAATATTTTCTTGCCTCTTGGTAATTTTGTAAGTGCGCCACCAGTCCCAATTATCCATTTTACTTTTGTAAGATCTTTGCCTGTTGCTATGGCATATTTGCCAGCAGGTCCAAAAAGATACTTTATTTTACCTGCATGACGTTCAAGTCCAGTTTTGCAAGCTATTTGTGTCAAATACTCTGCAAGTTTTATTTCTTGAGGAGTTGAGGGTATAGGCGGCAGTTTTTCTAGAGCTTCTTTAACATCAAATCCTAAAATTTTCGTAGATTTTTCATAGCCCATAATTTCCATTACATGATAACGGTTTATAAATATTCCTAAATCTCCTTCTACTGTTCTTTTTGCTTCCGGTTCAGGTGCTATTAATATTTTTGCTATTTCTTCTGAGTTTTCAGCTACAGAATGGACATCGGTAGTAGCTCCGCCTACATCGACAACCAATAAATCGCCTATTTCTTCTTTTAGAGCTTTAGCAGCATTCATAACTGCTCCGGGCGTCGGCATAATAGGCCCATCTACAAAAGTACGAATTTTTTCCATGCCTGGCGCCTTAATAATATGTTCTTCAAAAACTTGCTGTATAACCTTTCGAGCAGGTTCTACTACCAGTTCATCAATGTGAGGATAAACATTGTCAACAAAAAATATCTGATTTTTGCCTTTAAAAATTTCTTCTATCTCATCTCTAGCAGCTACATTCCCTGCATAAATTACAGGAATATCCATTTTAAGTTCTGTAATTTTTTTCGCATTATATATAGCTGTATCTTTTTCTCCATAGTCTACTCCGCCTGCAATCAATATTATATTGGGTTTTATCTCTGATATTTTTTTAAGATCGGCCAGTGTTAGCATTCCGGCAGTAACCATCCGAATAATGGCCCCCGCTCCAAGCGCTGCTTCTTTTGCCGCTTTAACTGTCATATCATATACAAGACCGTGCACCGTCATCTTTAAACCGCCGGCTGCACTGCTAGAAGCCATCATTTTCCCCCATTGAATCTTATCTTCCACTTGCTGTTCTAAATCTTTTATTGCATTTTCAAGGCCAATCGTTACATCTCCATCTTCTACAGTCGTCGGAGCAATTCCCTGTCCTAAAAATTCCGGACAGGAAGTGCGAATACCGTTAAAGGCATTGACTATTGTAGTAGTGCTTCCAATCTCCGCTACTAAAACATCTATATTCAACATATAAAAATCTCCTTAAAACTGAATAGAAAACTTTTTTAACAACTAGATTCGACCAAAATCATTCAAGGCTTCTATTTCTTAGTGATTCAACTATAAAACTTGCTACATCAATTCCTTTTGTACCTCGGCCAAAGCCGGCATCGAGTCCTGCATCTTTTGCAATTTCATTTGTAATTTGAGTTCCGCCTCCAACAAGAATAATGTTGCTGCGTATACCTTTTTCGATGCAAATATCATTTAGCTTTTTCATATTAATCTTGTGAATATCTGCATGTGTAATTATAGTACTTATTAAAATCGCATCTGCATCAATCTCAATAGCTGCATCAACTACTTTTTCTATTGGGACAGATGTGCCTAAATAATGGCACTGGAATCCAAAGCTCTCAAGGCCACCATGTTTTATATCAATAATTTCTCTCATACCTACAGAATGCTCATCTTCTCCAACCGTTGCTGCCACAACTTTAATGGGGTTATCTTTAACATAATTTCTAATTTCATCAGCTGAAAGGAGCTTAGGTTTTTCTGGTATTTTTAAATCATTAGGGTCTATTTCAAAATCTACTTTTCCTTTTATTTCTAAATATGTGCCTTCGGCGGGCTGCATGATTTCTTTGTGAATAACCTCTACTTCGGTAAGGCCAAGCCTTTTCCCGATTTCAAGGCCTGCAGCTTCCGCTACCCTTTCTTCTGCCGGCAAAAACACATTAATACAAATGCATCCATCTCCAAACCATTCCACTTCCGGTTTTAAAAGGTTATTCTCTCGAAGATGCTCTGTTTCTTTAAGTCTTACTTCTACATTATCATTTTCATCCAATTCATCTATATAAGCAATCTTATCAGGGCTGCAAAAGGTGCAACCTCCTATCAGATCACATGGTTTATTAACCCAAGTTGGGACATGATTATCGCCAAACTGCTCGCAGACCGGAGCTATATAATCTTCGTCACGTTTTACAATCGTTCCTGCGCCAACGCCTCCATCTATTTTTCTTGCAATTCCGTCTCCGTTTCTTTCTGGGTACATCCCTGAATCAACAAAGAAGCCCTGTTCCACTGCGTTAAAATAGCCACCAACTTCTATAATTTCTTCAAGGAACAAAACAGCCCTTTCTTTAAGTTCGCGTACTTTTACTCCGAGGGGACCATCTCTTTTTATTTGAACCATTTCTGCAAGGCCATCCATACCAACTAAAGCTTGTTTTGCTGTATCAACTGCTTGAACATTATAATAATGCCAAGGAACATTTCTGCCTTCATCTGGAGTTATAGTACTTTGAATGTCTGCACTTGTTAGCCTAGATATGAGTAAGTTTAATACATGGGTGACTGTTGCTTCCCGAGTACTAGATTCAATGTATTTTGTATTCATTTGGGCCCGCATTTTGTAACCGTCGAAAAGTTCTCTTAACGTAACAGCATACGGAAGATCTATTCTAAGATTAGGTGCCGGTGGAGCAGTAGGAGGCACCGTTGAAAGACAAATATTCTCTTGTTTCATACCAATTTTTAAAGAATACATGCAATTTATAGCATGTTGAACCATAAGCTCCGGCATAACTTTCCAAGCTTCTCGCGCAGTAGCATTGGCATTGTGCGCACCATCTATTTGAACTATATCTCCCCACGCCATAATCTTTTTAGCTACAGCAGCATCAACAAAAGATCTAACCATATTAATATTTCTATATAATACATTATATTGGGGATCCTGATGTGCCCCATTTACCCCTTCTTCTGCGAAAAGTACAGCCATTTCCGGTCCTGCTACGCCGCTGATATAAGAATGAAAATTAATCGGCCTTCCAACTTCATCTTCGATTAAATCAAGGGCCTTTCGAGTAGCTCTTAGTTGTTTACGCGTAATAGGAACTCCTCCAACGCCTTCAGGTGTCCCCTCGATCAACCCATCAAAATGGCTTTGCCCAGCAGTTCTGATTACCATAATATGATCCGCCCCATGCCAAGCAGCCATTCGCATACGCCTAATGTCATCCTCAAAACGTCCGGAAGCAATTTCAGTCGTAATTATGCAATCCGGCTGAGGATCGATATTACCAAAATATTTTGCGGCCGGTAGGGGAATGCTATTCTTTAATCCTGATGATGTTTGATGGTATTCAAAAGGGCCTAATTTCTGATTTTCCACTTTCTCCCGCCAATGCCATCCTCTACGCCGAGGTCTATAGTTTTTAAGATCATTCAATATCTCATCTATATCAATTTTCTTATCTTTCTCTAAGCTCATTTTTATATCTCCTCTGATAAAATATTGCTAAAAATCTCAGGATTCGAAATATCAATCATAACCGCTTCTTTTATCTCGTCCCAGCCGCGTCCACTTGCAAGTTCATTTCCAGCTTGTTCCAGAGGAATATTCTTAAAGAGAGAATACTTTAGCACTACGTTGCCTGCTCCTTTTCCTAAAAGGTTTATTTCGACACACTTATCTACTATTGCTTTTGCTGTTAAACTATTAAATCCCATTCGTAATAATACTGAGCGTTCAATAGAAGGAGAAGTATGAGTTTTCGCAAGCTCAATCAAGGGTTTTACAACCTGCTCAGTAAGCTCCCAGAATTTATCTTTTAGTTCTTCCTCTGTAAGGTTGGATAAATGTTTTCTGCGTTCCTCAAAATCATCTTTTCGCTGCATATTTTCACCCCTTAACCCTTGTTTTGCGGTGCTAGTTCATCGAGAATATTTTTTATATAATTTACATCGCTTTTTGTATCTTCAGCCAAAAATGTAATATCTTCAGGACGAATTTTGCTTTTGCTGTAGGCTGTAATACAATTTTTTACATATGATCTCTTCATTTTATCTAAATCCATATCTTTTACTCTTATCTGTGAAGGATGCTCAGGAATTACTATTCGTTCTCCGGGTTTATTATCAACAGGATCGCCTTTTCTTACTTCAATCCCCATTGATTTTGCAAAAGTCAACTGCGCGCTTGGCAGTTTTCCCGCTCCTGTATATTCAGTTTCCTGTACCACTATAATTTCGTCTTCATTCATTTCCCGAGCTATTGCAAAAGCCGCCGCCAGGGATGTATTTCCTGCAGGCCCTCTCTCCATTCCTTCTAGCTGTGCAAGGGCTTCGGTTATATAAAATACCTCGCCTTGGCTTACCGTAACATAGCGGTCCAGGTATCTTAAAGGTCTTGCAGCATTTCTCGGGACATCTGTTCTATCAGGCCAAGTAGCAAAAGGAACACCAAAACCTGTATGTCCAGTTGTAAACGATTTTCTATTAAAGTCCCCGTCACTTGCCATATGGAGGCCTTCAAGATTTACGCTTGCTCCAATAACTTTTGTGTTTTTACACCCTGCTTTTAAAAGGCCGCGAGCAGTACCTGTTACATTGCCTCCACCAGCATGAGTTATTATAACTGCAGTCGGCTCTTTACCTGTTCTGGTCTTTACTTGCTCGGCAAGCTCATATCCAAGTGTTTCGATGCCTGAAATTGCAAAAGGTGTATAAAGGGATGCATTAAAATATCCTGTTTCTTCTAATAAGCATAAAGACGTATAAAAAAGCTCTGGTCCAACTGTAAGTTGTACTACTTCAGCCCCTAACGCCTCACACTTTCGACCTTTTTCTAGTATTTCAGGTTGGCCCTTACCTTTACTATCGAATACTTCTTGGACAACTATGCACTTTAAGCCGTTTATAGCCGCTTGAGAAGCTACAGCTGCTCCATAGTTGCCACTGGTAGCTGCGATTATGCCCTCATAACCCAATGCCTTAGCTCTGTATGCTGACACAGAAGCTCGTCGGTCTTTAAAGCTTCCCGAAGGATTGGCGGCTTCATCTTTTATAAAAATTCTTGCACCCTTGCCGGGAGCCGACATCATGCGTGCAATTTTAGTTAAATTTCGAAGTTCAATCAAGGGGGTGTTCCCTACGCTTGTATAAGATTGAATTTCCCTAATTTCATTTAGTGTATATCCTACCTCTTCCATCATTTTTTCATATTCAAATGCAATACCGCCTGATTCAAAATCATTGTAATCTATGCCAACTGCATTTTTCATTATCTCGTTTTTTCTATTCATAACAGCATCATAGCTCATATCACTATTCATTTTCTTCACCTTCCAAAATCTTCCTAAGCTCAGCACCGATTGTCAATAGTTCAACTACCGGTTTTCCAAAATTGTGTTCGTATTCAGGATTAACTTTAACCAATTCTCCTTTTGCCTTTCTCCCAATAACCGTTTCAATCTCAATCTCATCGCCAACTAAGGCCTCATGTGCTGCAAATCCCTTTTGCCACACTTCCAAGGGAACGTTTTGAGTATCTAGGGGTAAATTAGAAACTCTTTCTGATGGCTTTAATTCTATGCGATGTATTTGGACCCAATCTCCCTTTTTCGCACTCATCAATTAAAAACACCCCCAGTGGGCAAGTTTCCTTACATCTGACATTAATGCAGCAGGTACTGGCAAATCCTTCATTGTTGTAAGTCCTGGTTTTGCAGCAATAACTTGCGGTATCATATTTACTGCTAAAGCAATCGTGCCAACCCCGCCAGGAATTTCCGGTTTTATGGCAAGGTTTATGTTCGGCATTCCCTCAATGTTTATGTAGTCGCCAGTTTCGACATTTTCTAATTCAGGATGTATTTGCTGTGGATGTTCTAAAACAATAATCGGCTCACCCTTTACCTTTCCTATTGCGGTGTGATGGCATCCTGCAACCATCCCCGGCTCAACTTTAACATATGGAGTCTCTCTGAAAACTTTAGATATTATTGGTTTTCTCGTCTGTTCTATCTCATCTATCTCAAAACCTAAGGCTGAGGAAATCATTGCAATAGACTCATTAAATCCAATGTGACCAACGATATTACCGCTTTTTAATCCGTTTTCAAATTCTTCTACTGTAGTCCCCACCCCCTGGGTCTTCATGACGGTTGCGCCAAATGGTGAAAGATCATTTACACGGCGAGCTGTGATTTTTTTTACGTCCATGCAAGCTCCAGTTAATGCAATTATTAAAGTATCTAGAACAAAACCTGGATTTATACCGGTTCCAAGTATTGTTGCATTATGTTCTTTCGCCAACACATCAAGTTTTTTAGATAATGTTGGTTCACTATAAAAAGGATATGCCATTTCCTCTGCAATTGTTATAACATTTTTACCACTTTCAATTATTTTCTCTATTTGAGGAAATACATCCTTTGTAAAAGATGATGTGGCAAGGAGGACGATGTCCGCTTTAGTGTTTAACACTTTGTCTTCATCGCATGATATCAAAACTCCGCATTTTTGACCTAAATCAATAACTTCGCCTAGGTCCTTGCCATTTTTCTCAGGCCTTGAAGCTATCGCTCCAACAATATCCATGCCTTCTTTTTGCAAAATCATTTTTGCCATACCACTGCCCATTGCGCCTAAACCCCATATAATAACTTTTACGTTGTCCATATTTTATCTCTCCTTACGACATAGTAATTAAAATTTATTGTTTTCTTAAATATTAACTATAATTCTTGGTTACATAATTAGAATTCATTAAAGTTATGAGTGCGCTATAGCTTAATCTAAAACGGACTTTAGAACCTACGTTTATATCTTTGGATTTAGTAACATCAAGGATAAGATGGTCACTGCTTGATCCAATTATTTCTATTAGATCGTTTAGCGGAGACAATCCCTCGATAATGCAATCTTGTCTGCCAATTGCTGCTATAGCGCGTCTCATAAGTCCCTTATCTTCAAAAACCGGAACTTTTCCAAAGGCATCGGAAGCTATCTCTCCTATCGGACACGAGGGTTTTATTTTAACTTCTATTATTTCTGCTTCCAATACAAAAGAATCTCTATAAAGCTGCAACTCTGAAAATTTATCCACACGCGTACCCAGAAGTATCGCCTCGCCTATTCGCAGTTGATTGACTCGTGGTGGAAGTTCCGATTCCTTAAGAAGATTTAAAGTATCAGAATTACCTCCTGATATAGTTTTTAACTCAATAGAATATTTCTTTTCAATGCAATTGGCAAGATCTGCCAAAATTTTTGTATTCCTATATGTCGGTTTTACTCCCCCGAAACATCCGGTATTAGTTCCAATTCCCTCGAATTCTATTGCCGGCAGTTTAAGTATTTCTTCTGTAATATCTAGTGCATCTTCAGGCATGACTCCTTCTCTTAAATCTCCCACATCAACCATCAATATAACTTTATGTTTTTTACCTTCTGCAAGAGCTTCATATGACAAAGCTTTAATTACTTCCAATTCTGAATTTAAACTTCCGTCGGCCAGATCTACTACTTCTTTTATTTCTGAAAGCATTGGGCACCGTATCAAGTAAATAGGCAAACCAATACCTTCTTTTCTCATCATTTTGATATTTTTAATTCGAGAATCTCCAAGTTTCTTTGCACCTCCGCCAATTATTGCTCTGACAGCCGGCAAAAAGGCGCAAATACCTTTTGTTATTCCCATAATCTCTATATTTTTTTCTTTGCAAAGATTTACTATGCAATTTGTATTGCTTCTTAGCTTTTCCAGATCAATTTTTACACTGGGATATATCATGAAGGCCTCCATATCTAAGTTAAAAGTAATAGTTTACAAATAATAACTTTGTCTGTTTACTGTCTCCGGCGGATAATAGGGAATATATAGGAAATATTACGATCGCTTGCAACTGCTTCAAAAATACCATTACTTATAATTTAAGCAATTTTTATGCCAATTAACTTTTACGCTCTAATCTTCCTGAATTACATACATAAATTCTAATAAAATTATAGTTTGCAGACCTAAGATCCTTTTAACTAACGAGAAAGCAGGTATAATCTCAGAAAACATAATGAAATATTTTTTATATAACACATCGGAGAGCCATACGTTATTTTACTAAAAACTTGCGCAAAATATTTTGCGGTAACTAAATAATTATACTTCCTAGCGCCTTTATGTCATGGCTAATGCAAATTAACCAAAAAAATATTACCCTTTTAAGTTTGCACGACTAAAAGGGTAATAAGTGTGCTGTAACAAATTAAATTCATAATAACTAAAATGGCCCATAGTTAGTAAAATATGCTACAGAAACAGCAGCGCAAGCAATAACTATCAATATAACTACAAGCTTCCAAATATGTTTTACCCATCCGCTGTAAGGAATGTCGGCAAATGAAAGAACATAGATCATATTTGGCCATATCATATTGGTAATTCCCCCGCCTAATATAAAGGCTAATACTGTAGTCTGTCTTGTAATTCCTAAAATATCGCTTAAGGGTATTAAAATCGGAAGTGTTGCAGCCGCTCTACCTGCTGCTGAACCGATAAAAAATGTTATGATGCTATATAATAATACCATTCCTATAACAGTAATTGCTCCATTTACTTGAGATAGAGGTTGTGATAATCCATATATGATCGTATCTAATATCTGACCTTGCTGTAATATAATTGCTATAGCACCGGTAAATCCAGCTATTAAAGCACCGCTTGTTATTTCACTCATACCTCCAGTGAATATCTTAGCAATAAGATTGGGGCTATAACCTGCAATAAATCCCGCTATTATTCCTGTAATAAGTATTACAGCTGCCATCTCATTAGTTCCCCATTCATATGCTTGCACGCCATAAACAGATAAAATTAATCCACATGCAAAAGTAATTAAAATAATTTTATGCTTAATAGTGAATTCGGTAATATTCTTTATCTTAAATTTTGATTGATCTTCTCCGCTTTCATATCCGAAAATAACGCTGTTTTGTTTATTGTCTCTAACTCGTTTAGCATAATTCAAGAAAAATATAGTACTAATTATCATGAATATAAAATATATTATTATTCTGTATCTAAGTCCTGACATAATAGGTAGTCCAGCCATTTGTTGGGCAACTACTACAACATATGGATTTATTGTCGATGCGGCAAACCCAACCCAAGTAGATGTTCTCACAATATCAAATCCAACTACTTTATCATACCCTAAGCTAAGCGCTAATGCCACCCCTAAAGGAATAAACGGTATTATTTCTTGTGCAAATCCTAATAAAGAACCTAAAAGAGAACATATAATTATTGTCGCAATAAGTAACGGTAAATCTCTCCCTTTAAATTTGTCTACTAATGCTACTAAACCGGCATCAATTGCGCCGGTGCTTTTTACTAATGCTGTTGCTCCTGCAACAATAAATATAAAGGCAATTATACCTGACATAGATTTTATTCCCAGGGGTATAGCAACGATAGCATCAAATAGTCCTACCGGTGTCTTTTCTATGTATCTAAATGAATTTGGATCTACAACTTCTCTTCCTGTAACGCTATCAACGACTCTATCATATTGTCCGGCAGGAATTACCCATGTGGCAATGGCAGCAAGAAGTATCAAGATCATAATAATAAAATAACCATTGGGATTTAGAAACTTTCTATCCTTGTTTTCTTTTTTAGCATTATTGCTCACTCATAACACTCCTTCTGTTATCTTTTATTTTCTTGATATTCCTTACCAATTCACTATGTATTAAAAAGCAATCATAATAAAATATCGTCTCTTTCATTTTTTCTCTCATCTTTTCGCAAGATATGCCGTCATTCAATCTCCTGCAATATTACAAAATAATTTCTACTTGTTTGTACAAGATTTTATAAACCATTTAAAAATCTTCTCTGCCTCTTGATCGCGCCACATTAACTCTTCCGGATGAAATTGGAAACCTGCTAAAAATGGATCTTCAATAGCTTCCACTCCTTCTATTACTCCATCATCACTTATTACAGAAATAATAAAATTTTCAGGTGGTTTCTCTGCTTTTTGCACATGAAAACTATTAACGTCCCATATTTCTTTCTTAAGAACATCATAAAGTTTGCTTTCTTTATTAATTTGAACTTTGTGCCACGGATTGCTCCCGAAAATGTTTTGCTTATGGTTTTCAACTAATTCATTGGACAATTTACCTCCGAAAACTTCTACAATCATTTGGAATCCTCTGCATATACCTAATATCGGCATACCTTTTCCCCGAGCTTTTGTCAATAATTCAGCTTCAAAATCATACCTCTTAGGCTGTTGCTCTCTTAATCCAGATATAGATTTTCCTGAATTTTTCTTTGAATCTCCTCCTCCGGAAAAAAGTAATCCATCTACCGTATCCAAAATATTATTAATGGTGTCATCCAATGTGGATAAATCATATTCCGGAGCTATTAATAGCGGTATTCCACCACATTTTGCTACAGCTTCTACATATGGTTTCCCTACATAATAATACCCTCCCTCTAATGAATCGCCCCATGTTTCAATGCTCCAAGCTGTTGTTACTCCTATAATCGGCTTACTTTTAGACTCTTCCATTTTACCTCTCCTCATATAATTATCTTTAGACATTAAATTTTTATATCTTTAAAGGTTTTTGTGGTTTTCGTCAAGGGGCTGTGCATACTTCCTGCACTAAGATAGCTGAATCAAGATAGCTAAATCGTTTATAAAGAAAGTATATTCTTTTCTTCCAAATAACATCAGTAAAGGTTATTGCCTTTTTTACATTTTTACCTCCTTTGCTGTTTTTATAAAAAAACTTATAGTCAAAACTGTTTTAAGTATTAATATTGCAATTTCTATGCCAATTATATCTTCTTTTTAACTATTGTGATTGATTATTGTTGACTTATAATTAAATATAAGCAGACCATTTTATCAAAGTGGCGCTTTTTTAATCTTATTTTAATTATAATGACGAATTTTTTGCATCCGTAATTATTAATGCAAAAAATTTTGCATACTATTTAGAGTAAAAATCTTTATAATCATTATTACAACTTACAATTGACAAATTCCTGCTTACAAATAACTCATAGCTTAGTTTTTTAGAACAATTTAAATAAATGAGTATTGCTTACGATAAAAATAAATAGCCTGAAACCATATTATAGATGATAAGGCTTCAAGCTATTTGAAATTTATGCAAAAGTGAGTATCTAAAAATCGATTTAAAGGTGGTATAAAGAGGTTGCTTTTTGCTCTATATTAAGAATGCAAACGTTAAAGAATGAGTCCATATTTTTTTATTTTATACTGCAAAGTTTGCCGTTTAATCTTCAGTTTCTCTGCTGTTTTAGTTATATTGCCATTATATAAATCTAATGTCTTAACAATAATCTCTTTTTCAATACGATCTATCACCTGATCAAGGGCAGAATCAGCAATATCATAAGCGTCTTCTGCATCCTGATTATTATACGGGATAATGTATTTAGCTAATTTATCTTCATTTTCAATATTTTTGTCCTTATAAATATAATTGCCATCTTGATTATATTGCTCTAATATATAAAAAGGAAGGTGCTCAATTTCTATGTAACTCTCATTTACAATCATGTTCATAGAACCTTCAATAGCATTCTCTAATTCCCTGATGTTGCCTAGCCATTCATATTCCATAAAGACTTTCAATACATCACGCGACACATCAATAACGTTTTTACCTAAAGTTTTGTTTAAGTTCTTGATAAAATATTTTGTAAGTATATAGATATCTCCTTTTCTTTCGCGAAGAGGCGGTATTTTTATATAAACTACTGCCAATCTATAAAATAAATCTTTTCGCAAAGTTCCATTCTTTGTGCATTCTATAGGATTTTCATTGGCAGCCGCTATGATTCTTGCGTTAATCGGTATTATGTTAGTGTCTCCGACCCTTCTTATAACACCTTCTTGAAGAACTCTGAGTAACTTAGCTTGAAGATTGGCTCCCATAGAATTTATTTCATCTAAAAAAAGTGTGCCTCCATCAGCTTCCTCAAAAAGACCCGGACGATCTATTGCTCCAGTAAATCCTCCCTTAACAGTTCCAAATAATATTCCCTCTAAAAGACTTTCCGGCACTGCTGCGCAGTTCTGAGCAATGAATGGCTGATTCCTTCTGCTGCTTGCGTTGTGAATACTTTGTGCAAACATTTCCTTCCCTGTGCCTGTTTCTCCATAAATTAAAATTGAAGAAGAAGTTTGGGCAGCTTTTTTAGCCATTGAAATTGTTTTTTTGATTTCCTTGCTTTCTCCTACAATATCATCAAATGTAAATTTTGCAAAAGGGTGACCTTCTTTTTTTCTTTTTGTGTTCTCTTTTGATGAGCTCTGTAAGAATGCTACTTTTTCAGATAGCTCTTTTAATTTTGTTATATCTTTTGCTATCTCAATAGCCCCAATTATCTTTTGCCCGTCTTTTAATGGGTACGTACTGTTAACTGTGGTAATTTTTTGGCCCTTAAAGTTAATGTAAGTCTGTACCCGATCGACTATCGGCCTTCCTGTATTAACCACATAAAGTAAAGTGCTTGTTTCATTATTAAGAGATGGAAAAATTTCTAATAAATTTTTTCCTATTACATTAGCCGGAACAAGTCTCTCTAATTTCCCCATAGAAGAGTTATATAAGACTGTATCGCCATTAGTCTTAATAATATGAATACCTATATCCAAAATATCTAGAATCTCACGGAAAATCTTCTCTAACCTTTCGGCTGTCATCGTAAATCCCTCTCTTATCAAACAAAGTCCAATCTCTAACATCATAGTAAAATTTCATTTCTCTTTTCTATTATACCTTGTTTTTGGTAAGGTATAATAGTTGCAGGAAGAAAATTACCAATTGTGAGAGGAGTTCCCTTTCCGGATTTGAAGATAGATTAGCTAACCTTAATCTCAGCGTAAATATCATTAATTTAATGGCTGTTTGACACAGGTTTTATTGTAAGCTTTCTAAGGAGAATATCGCTCATCGTCATACTAGAGGGATATAAAATGATGCTGCATCATCACACAAAATAATATAGGAATTCAAGTCGCCTGACTGTTCTCTAATTTTGAATGACGGCTTTAATAACACCATCCCCTCTATTTATATGCTCAATATATCCTAAAATTCCTACTTCTGCAATTGATTCGCAGGGCCTTTGATGGTTGATCCCTTTAGAGCAAGAAATATTTGAATCTAAAAAGAGGATTCTATCGGTTTATAAGCTGCTTAAGTTTATTATTGGTCCTTCGAAAGCTAGAATTTGTATACGAGTATATAGAACAGACCCAGATGATTATAAAGATAGGAAAATTATTTTGTAATTAGAGATATAAGAGGAGATAGAGTGATATAAATAAATTGTTGTATGTTATATATGATCCAAAAAATATTAAAGTAAAGTATGAAGTTTGCAGATATTATATAATTAAAAATGCTCGTTATATGATAATAATTTTTATAGTTTCGAATTTTTATCATATAAGGAGCAGATTAATCGAGGTTCTCTATTGACTTGCTTTTTATTAAGAAATATGTTTTTGTTAAATTGGTGTTCGTCTGCCACCGTTAGGAGCCAAAACTTGACCTGTTACATATTCTGATGCATCCGACGACAGGTATAAAACCATATTTGCAATATCTTGAGGTGTGCCTATACGGCCCCACGGTATTTCTTTAAGTTCATCTTCTACAAACACATCAAAATTTGTTTCAGCTAACATTGGGGTTTCGGTTGTCGGAACAGCTATTACATTAGCATTTATTTTGAATGGTCCCAATTCTTTAGCTATTGATTGAGTAAATCCTATAAGACCTGCTTTTGCTGCCGCATAATGAGCACAAAATTCAGCTCCAATAATTCCTGAACCAGAACTAATATTTACGACCTTGCCATGCTTTTGTGTTTTCATATATGGAATTGTTTCTCTACAAACATAATAAGGACCCGTTAAATCAACTCGCAACATTTTTTCCCATTCTTCATCGCTTATTTGTTCAAACGGAATAGGAGCAGATCCAATGCCTGCATCATTGACAACGATATCAATCCCCTTAAAAGTTTCCATTGTAAATTTAGCAAGTTGTTTTACTTGTAATGGGTCAGATACATCGCAATGAATATATGCAGCTTCATCTCCTTGTGATATTATTTCTTCTACTACTGCCCTTCCATTTTCATCATTTATGTCGCAAATCACTACTTTTGCTCCATATCTTGCAAGAGAAATAGATATTGCACGTCCTATGCCTCTTGCACCTCCTGTTACAATTGCCGGCTTTCCAACTATTTTTAAATAATCCAAACTATCTTTTTTCATATTTCTTTCATTTTCCTTTCCTTCAAGATAAAATACCTAAATTAGATCACATTTACCTTGATATTTATATTAATTAGAAATATCAAGAGTTTAATACAATACATCAGATATAGATAAAATTAAGATTTTCATAAAGTTATCTACATTTTTTTCAAAAGCAAAACAAAAGTTTTTAACCTACAATAAATAATCTTCTCGAAATTTATATTAAATTATATTCGTTTTTTCTCATCATTTGGATCATTTCAGTTTCTTTACTCATTACTTTTTCTTTTGCTCTTTTCATCACGCTTTTTGCCGCTTCGTTTGCTTGCTCAATAATTTCTTTTTCATTAACGTTTGTCAGGCAATGGTCTTCCATTACAACTTCACCGTTAATGATCGATGTAGTAACTTCGCTACCATTTGCTGCATAAACGAGATTCGGTACAATATTTCGAATTGGCTCTAAAATAATTGGCGTAAGATGTGGTAGCATAAAATTGATTATTATCATATCAGCTTTTTTACCTTTTTCAATAGAACCTATAATAGAATCCATCCCTATAGCTTTGGCGCTATCGATTGTGGCCATCCGCAGTACTTTCCAGCTAGGGAAAATAGTTGGATTATTATATTTGCACTTATTCAACAATGCCGTAAGTTTCATTTCGTTAAACATATTACTCGAGTTTCCGCCAGGTGTTTGATCGGAACCCAAAGCTAGGCGATTGCTGTATTTGCTAAATTTTAAAGCCGGAGGAATGTTTCCATCAATTATAGCCTCGCTTCCTGAACATAAGACCATAGCAGTGCCAGATTGTGCATACATTTTTAACTCATTAGTAGTAGCAACAGAAAGATGAATTCCAACCAGACGTTCATTTAAAAAATCTATTTCATCTAGGAAAGGTATAGTACGCTTGCCATACCTTAATAGCATTTGGTTCATTTCTCGTGTCCCACATGCAACATGCATATGAATATTAAGAGCATATTTCTTGGAAAGTTCATTTACTTCGTTTAAAAGTCCTTTGGTAACTCTATCGGGAGCTTGAGGACCAAGCATGCATGTTATTCGCCCATTATAACTATTGTGATACTCTTCTATAAGCTTTTTACTTTCTTCTAATCTTGAATTTTCTACACTTGAATCAAGCGGATATAGTTCACCAATAGGTGTTTCAGAAGCATTTAAGGGTAATGCATTTATTTCTTGGGTCGCGCACGCCCGTGTTCCTATTTTTATATGATTTTGTACAATTTCCCTCATTGGATTATCATAATCACACATAGTTGTTGTTCCTGCTTTTACTGCTTCGCTAATCATAACCATGGAGCCCTTTAAAGCTTCTTGTACATGTATTTCTTCTACAAGAGGCCAAATACATCCTTGTAACCAATTACTTGTATCTTGAGCAAGTCCTTTAAACAATGCTATTCCTGAATGCATATGTGTATCAATCAGGCCAGGCATTATCACTTCTCCTTTTGCGTCAATGTATCTATGCGCTTTAAATTGTTTTAATATATTTTTTGTTTCACCAACATCGGTAATTATATCACCTTTAATAGCTATTGCACCATTATTAATAAGACCTGTACCGTTTTCTATTGCCATTGTTACAATTATACCGTTATAAATTATAATATCTTCCATCTTATATCTTTTATTCTCCTTACTATATTCTATACAATTTTTTAAGAGATAAAAATATATAAAAGATAATATGTAACTATTTTTAAGTAAAACTTACATCCAAGCACCGCCATTCGGACAAATTACCTGGCCGGTGAGATAATCAGCTGATTCAGAAACCATATAAGCTATAGCAGCTGCTTGGTCTTCAGGTAAACCTATGCGATACCATGGCACCTGTTGCGTTTTTTTATTCCATAAATTAGATCTTGACATTCGTGTATCTGTAAGTCCAGTGCCTAGAATATTCACATTTATTCGATATGCAGCTAATTCATGAGCTAATTCTTTTCCAAGCCCTATCATTCCGGCTTTTGATGCTGCATAATGAGGATCTGAAAAATCTCCTACTATTCCTGCTCCTGAACTAACCATAACTATTTTCCCATGCATTTTCGCTTTCATATAAGGAAGAACTTCCATGGTAAACATATAAGCACTTGTAAGATTGAGCTGTATAAGGCGATTCCACTCCTCATAGGTCATATCGTCGATTGTTTTGCCTCCACCAAAACCAGCAGCATTATTGATTAGAATATCAACATTGCCAAATTCTTCTATAGTTTTATCAATAGTATTTCTTATATCTTCCAGCTGGCATACATCACACCTTATACCGATTGCCCTTCCTCCATTGTTTATTATTTCTTTTGTAACATTATTAGCACTCTCATTTTCAATATCGCATACAGTTACATTAGATCCTAATTTTGCCAACATTATAGCTGTTGCACGGCCAATTCCATTTCCTGAACCTGTAACAATTGCAGTTTTGCCTTCAATACCAAAATAATCAAATTGTGCTTTAGTCGTTCTTTCATTCATTTTTTATTCCTCACTTTCTATTTTTTCTTTCCTAAATAAGCTGAAATTATTTCTTCGTCAGCAGCTAGTTCTTTTCCGCTTCCACTTTTTACAATCTTCCCCTCTTCTAATACGCACGCTTGATGAGCTATTCCAAGAGCTTTGCGCGCATTTTGTTCTACAAGTAATATAGAAATTCCCTGAGCATTTATCATTTTTATTAGTTCGATTATGTCATTAACTATGAGTGGTGCAAGGCCAAGAGAAGGTTCGTCTAAAAGTAAAAACTCAGGATTTGACATTAAGCCCCGCGCAATGGCTAGCATTTGTTGCTCGCCACCTGACAAAGTCCCTGCTCGCTGAGTTTTGCGCTCTTCCATCCACGGAAACATATTATATGCAGTTTTTAAGCCTGGCCTACGATCCTTTACTGTATATCCTCCTAACAAAAGATTATCCTCAACTGATAAATTAGGAAATATCCATCTACCCTCCGGCACTAAAACAACGCCATTCTTTACAGCTTTGAAGGGCGGGGGTTCAAGTTTGATTTTACCAAGCCATATATTACCTGCTTGAGGTTTTAAAAGACCAGCTATACATTTCATTAAAGAAGATTTACCCGCACCATTCGCTCCTATAATAGCCATGATTTCACCATCTTTAAGCTCAAAACTTACATTTTTTATTGCGCGGATCTTTCCATAAGAAAAACTAAGGTTCTCAACTTTGAGCATTATTCATCAACTCCCAGATATGCTTCAATAACTTTTTGGTTTTTCTGAATTTCGCTTGGCGTACCTTCGGCTAATAATGAGCCAAAATTTAATACTGATATGAAATCACAAATATTCATAATAACATCCATGTGATGGTCTATTATAACTATTGTGATATCATTTTTCGAACGAATATCCTTAATAAAATTAGAAAGCTGCAAAGATTCATCTTCATTCATGCCAGCGGCAGGTTCATCTAATAATAGAACATATGGATTTGTTAAAAGTGCTCGCACAATTTCCAACCTTCGTTGTATTCCATATGGAAGATTTCCTGCTTTTTGTTCTTTATATTCACTAAGCTCCGCTTCTATCATCATATTTTTACAAATTTTATCTGCTGACATTTCTTGGGTTTTGCATTTTGAGGTTCTTAGAAAACCATCAAACAACCCATAGGTTATATTTTTTTGACAAGCTGTCAGCATATTTTGATACACCGTTAAATCATTAAAAAGACGAATATTTTGAAAAGTACGTGCGATTCCTAATTTAGTAATTTCATGGGTTTGCTTCCCGTTAATTTTTTTCCCATTAAAAAAGATACTCCCTGTTGTTGTATTATATATGCCAGTTATCATATTAAATAATGTAGTTTTGCCCGCTCCATTAGGTCCTATTATCCCATGAATGCTTTGTTTGGCTATACGTATACTGACATCATCAACAGCGGTAATACCCCCAAATCGCTTTACAACATGGTCTATTTCTAAAACAACATCATGCTCAGACATTTTTTCTCTTCCCTCCCTTAAGCATTTCGCCTAAAAATCTCTGAGCGGTTCGAAAAAGAACATTTTTTAAATCAGCTAAAGAGAATTCTCTGTTACCTAATAAACCAGAAGGTTTAAATATTATTACTAATGTTACCAAAAGCCCATAAAATACCATGCGCCATTCTTGAACAGAACCAAAACGCAGTATTTCAGGAAGAGGAACAAGAATTAAAGAAGCTATAACAGTTCCTGTCAGGCTCCCACAGCCGCCAAGTATTACGGTCATAGCAAGCTCATTAGATTTTGCCATACTAAACATACTCGGATTTAAATACCTCATATAATGAGCCAGCAGCCCTCCTGATATACCGCAAAGCGCACAGCTTATTCCCATTGCCAACAATTTATAGTTTGCCACATTTATGCCTATAGCTGAGGCAGCTAATTCCTCTTCTCGAACTGCGATGCAATTGCGGCCATGCTTAGAATATAAGAAATTTCTCAATAACATTACTAATACAATAACTGTAACCCATACAACGCTAAAACTTGAGCCCCTTGGGATATCAGCCATTCCACGAGCACCCCCCGTTACGCTAGGGAGATTTTCTATAATTAGCCTTACCACTTCGCCGATTCCAAGTGTAGCAATAACAAAATAATCCCCTTTTAATTTAAGTGTGGGGTAGCCGATTGCTAAGCCAACCGCAGTAGCTGCTAGCATTCCTAAAAAAACCCCAAAAAATGGTGAAATTCCAAAACTCTTGGTCACAAGGGCAGAAACATATGCGCCTATTGCCATAAAGCCAGCATGACCCATTGAAAAAAGTCCTGTAAAACCCGTCAAAATAGATACACCTAAAATTGCTATCATATAGATTCCTGTGAGACTTAGGACACCAATAACATAATTATTCATGTCTTTTCCTCCTCATGCCTTATCCTCTGATGACTTACCCAGAAGACCAGATGGTCTTACAAAAAGAATTATAACAAGCAACAGATATGCAAATATATCTCTCATAGCAGAAGATAAATAACCAGAAATCATGCTTTCGCTAATTCCCAAAATTAAGCCTCCAAGAACAGCACCAGGTACGCTCCCAAGCCCGCCAACTACAGAGCTAATAAAAGCTTTGTTAGTCATTACTGACCCAAGCATCGGAAATGTAGTATACTTTGCCCCTAAAAGCGCACCTGCTAATCCTGCTAAACTACCTGCAATCAGAAAAACAATCATAATTAGTTTTTGGACATCAACTCCCATAAGAGATGTTGCATCAAGATTTACAGCTGCACCTCTAATAGCTAAACCTAATCGGCTTTTTTGTATAAGCAGTTCAACCAAAACAAGAGTTATTACGCTAACGCTAAATATTATCAAATCTATCACTCCAGCACTGGCTCCAAATATTTCAATTGATTTATTGGAAAAATTTACCGGATATACACGAAAGCGACTACTGAAAGCTATAATTACAAGATTCTCAGACATAATTGAGATTCCAAGTCCTGTAATGAGTAAGTAAATTCGACGAGCATTTTTATTAAGCAAAGGCCTATATCCTAACAGTTCAATTACAACAGCTAGTAAACCTGCAACGCCTGTAGCTATAACTATTCCTAAAAAAAGATTCTTGGTAACCATAGAAAGAAAGTAAAAAGTAACAAAAGCTCCTATTGTAACTGTTATACTATGTGCAAAATTTGTAAAATTTAGAAGACTATATATTAGTGAATAACCTACAGCCATTAAAGCATACACACTTCCTATTGATAGACCGTTAATTAGTTGCTGAAAGAACAAATTCGTACCACCTTTCAAATTAGCTTTTGCTTCGAGAAAAACACCTCGAAGCAAAAGCTATATTTAAAAATGAAATAAATTATTTAGAATAATCTGGTGCATACTCTTCTACTTTAACAAAATTATTACCTTCTATTTTAAATATGCTAGCCGTGCGAATTGGATTGTGAGTTTCCGGAACTATGCTTATTACACTTGTGAGGCACTGCAAATTTTTTGTATTCTCCATAGCATCTCGAATTTTTTGAGGATCTGGCTCTCCAGCTTTTTCAATTGCATTCTTTACTATTTGGAAACAATCATATGCAAGATATGCATTTGTTCCGCCTTTGTCTGGATCCATTTTAAACTTTTCTTTAAATTTGCCCTTGAATTCTTTCAAATTTTCAGCATTTACATCCATAGCACATGGAAAATATGTCTCTTGAACAGCGTCTTTTGCAATTTCAAATAAGTCTTCCATCATCCATGCATCTACCCCAAGAAAACGTTGGGTTATGCCCAATGCCCGAGCTTGATTTGCGATAAGGCCTACTTCTTTGTAGTTTGCAGGAATCATTAAGGCATCAAAATCGCCTACTGCTTTAATTTTGGAAAGTTGTGGTCGAAAATCAACATCTCCAGTTTTATAGCCTTCTTGTATTGTTACTTTGCCACCAACTTTTTCAAATGCATCTGTAAAATTCTGAGTTATACCTAGTGAATATTCACTAGTTATTTCGTATATAATTGCCACTTTTTCTATCCCTAATTTTTCATATGCATATTGTCCCATGATATCTCCTAATTGAGGATCCGATAAACATACCCTAAACGAATATTTGCGAACACTTCCATCTTCGCGCTGGGTAACCTTATAGTTAGTACCACAAGTAGTAATGTGCGGAACTTTATATTCTTCACAAACTTCATCAAGTGCTATAGCGCATGACGAAGTATTGGGGCCTATAAAAGCTATAACGCCATCATTCTGTAAAGCCCTTCTCGCAGCATTCGTTGTCTCAACAGGGTCTCCACGATTGTCATATATCTTAAGCACCACTTCTTTGCCTAAGATACCTCCTTGATTATTAGTCTCTTCCACCAACATTTTTAAAGTATTCGACTCTACTTCACCCCAAAGAGCAGATTCTCCTGTCATCGGACCAATATAACCCAAAATGATTTTATCGCTTGATAAACTTTCATTTCCACAACCTGTAAGCCCCATAATCATAATTATTGTCAAGATAATCACAGAAATTTTTTTTATTAATGGCATAATATGTACCCCCTATGATTATTTAATTTTTGAACATACATTTAATCAATCTACTGGTCGATCAAAGTCAAATACAGTTCACAATATTTAAGGGCTTCTCGCAGTGCAGTAGAGACCCGATTACGATTTCTCACGGTGCTTGTATAATGCAATTTATATTCTGATGACGTTGGATCCATATTTGCAAGCTCTACCGCAGAATAAAGTAAAGGAATAGGTTTTGTAGCAGGCTTATAAGCGTACGAATTTTGTTCAAAACGATCGCAATAAGTGTAAAAAGCCCAGGTAAGAGAGCGACTCAGTTTCAGTAATAATTCATTAATGAGCTTAACTTTATTATCAGTTGGAGGGTTGCTATTCAAAGAAATCTTTCTTGAATTTATTGTAGTAATGTAATCCTTTAATTTCCTAATGTTATAAAGAATGCTCTTAATCTCAATTTTTGGATCTGCCTTATCGATAATTTCAGTTAATTTTGTCTCTATATCTTCACATGTTATTGAAAAATCTTGCGGAAGTACTGATGCGTTTACATAATTACATATTATAGCTGCACTTACTTCTAAATCTTTTTGAAGGTTATTTTTGTCGACTTTATCTAGATCATCTTTTATGGTATGATTCCACCATCCAAGATTTGCTCCATTTGTTCTTTTTATGTATTCTTCACTCATACCCATTCGGCCTACTATTGATGGTACCCCTATACCAAAAAAAGATTGATCTCCAAATTTATTAAGCGGTAAAACATTTATATCCTCATTAAGTATCTCTTTAATTATATCCTTTACGAATTTCATAACTTCTCTGGAAGCAGTGCATTCATATTGTACAGCATGTAACATTCCTGTAGAATCAATATTGATGCCGCCAATACAATTTTCGTCAAGCTCGTCCCAATGATGGTCTACATACCATGTAGAACCAGCAGATTCAGCTATTTCATGACCATTCCAGCATACAAAATAAATGCTTCTTTTAATTTTATCTTGATGTTTTGCAAGCTGTTCCGCAAGTGTTAGAATAGTTCCATTTCCTGTCGCATTACAAGTAACACCAGGTTCCCATGCATCTATATGACCATTAACAAGTAGAAATTCTTCCGGAACTTCGTTCCCTCTCAGATATCCTATGGGCATCGCCAACATGTCCCAGCTTCTTGTACACTGGACACTTATGTTCACCAAAACTTTTTTTCCACTTTTGCATAAATTCCTCAAATAAATGCCTGCACTGTGCGATATGCTAACTCCTGATATTTTGGGAATGTCTTTGAAAGTTTCTGGAGTCGGATTCCCCCATACAGATTTTAATCCTCGACCACAAATATAATCTTCTTCCTCATTTTCATCCTCCCCCCAATTAGCACAAATCATGGCAATAGCTCCTTTTTCAGTTGCTATTCTAGCTTTTTCAGGCGTTGCAGGACTATAGGATACCTCGACTAACACAGCCTTGCCCTTTACATCTTTTTCTATGTAATCATCATAATCACCGGCTCCTACGTATACTAATTCAACATCTATCCCTTCTTTTGGCGTTGATTCCACGTGGCAGCATGGCAAACTATCAATTTCCTTCAGTTCCGGTTGTATCACTTTTAGTGACGAACTGATAGGATTGCTATTATAAGCTTCAAAATTTATAACTTCTGATTCAAGTCCGAATTCTTTAAATTTACTTGCAACCCATTCTGCAGCTTTTCTGTCGTCTCCCATTCCTGAAATTCGTCGGGGATAATGCTCAGTTAGCCATTTTGTATACTCATAATTCTTATCTGCAGATAAATCTTTTCGGATCTCTTCATATAACTTTTCCACCCTAATGCGCCTCCGTATTTTGATAATTTATTATGACCCAAAATTTAATATAAAATATGTTCCATAAGTGAGCTTTAAGCTAGTCAGTAACAGTAGCAATAGCTTCAATTTCAATTACCGTTTCATCTTTAAATCTCCCAATTTGGACAGTACTTCGCGCAGGCGGATCAGTTGGAAAAAATTCCTTATAAACTTCATTAAATTTTTGAAAATCGTTTATATCGGAAATAAATACAAGCGTTTTTATGACATGATTCATATCAGATCCGGCAGCTTCTAAAATGGCTTT
Organism: Tepidanaerobacter sp. EBM-49; assembly: GCF_001896645.1. NCBI lineage: Bacteria > Bacillati > Bacillota > Clostridia > Thermosediminibacterales > Tepidanaerobacteraceae > Tepidanaerobacter > Tepidanaerobacter sp. EBM-49. Next base: position 40,196 of record NZ_MPPE01000025.1, on the reverse strand, counting down.
CATATTTGTTAAAACCTGTTTTGTCTGGCCAGTAATATCATCAGGAGAGACAAGCACTTGTGTTTTAGGATCAATAGCTGTTATTCCTGCTGTGTAAATCATATTCCCTACTCTAAAACCTTGAGAATACCATCCCCCTGGTTTTCCTGCTTTATCAGTGCAAATTTTAATTTTCTCCAAGATTTTCATCTCCAACTATGTTGTTATTGTGCAACAGATAGTCATGCCAAAAAATGCAAAATTACGAATTGAAAAACTCACTTTTAATAATTTTCTAATATTATAAAGTTTTTAAAAACTAAAAATATATTTTTGATAAATTATATTCATCTCGAATATGCTCTTAAGGCTTACCCATTCATTTTCTGAATGTAAGCCACCTCCCTTCGCTCCTAAACATATGACTGGAATTCCTGTGGCTGGAACTAGTTTGTTATTATCACAAACTCCTGTGCCGTATCGAAACTCCATAGGCTTTCCTATTACATCTTTATATATAGAACATAATTTTTCAATTTGAGGCAGGTCAGTTTGGATTTCATAAGGTTCATAATAAGGCTCATCTATTTTAAGAGTAAATTTAGCTTTTAATCCCATATTAATAACAAGTTCTTGCATTTTTTCTAAAACGTATTCCGTTGTTTCGGTAGGAACTGTATGTTTATTTACAAGGCAAAAGCAATAATCAGGTACGATAACCGAATATTGCTTAAAACCACCTCCTATTTTAAGAGTAACATACGGCTGTTTTTGAATTTTATGATGTTCCTTTAATGGGATCTCATCTAGTGAAGCGATAAAACGTGCCATTTCTTCAATAGCATTTATTCCTTTGTTTGGCTCACATCCGTGAGCAGCCTTACCGTAAGCGTCAACATGAATTAATAGTTTGCCTACGCTTCCAATTATTGGAATATACTCAGGTTCTGCAGCAATACCAAAATCAGCATTTATTGTACTGTTTATCAAAGTAGTTATACCAAGAGATGTTGCTTCCTCGTCCGGAACAAGAGCAATTAAAATATCGCCTTTCATCTTATCTTTATTTTCTATAGCAAATTTTACTGTACTTAAAATGATAGCTATTCCACTCTTCATATCAAGGGCTCCTCTGCCATAAACCCTGTCTCCCTTTATCACGGGCACAAAAGGATCTGTTTCCCAGCCATTGCCAGCTGGAACGGTATCTAAATGTCCTGTTAAAAGAGTAATAGGGCCCTTTTTATTTCCTCTAACCCTTGCTATTACATTAAACCTATCATTGTCAACATTTTGTTTTTCAATTTCATCTACACCTAAATATTTTAAAATCTCAAATATTTTATTGCCTATTTCACTTTCGTTACCAGTAACAGAATTAATTGCCACCAACTTTTTAAGAACATCAATGGTAAATTCTTTATTTTCTTGAAATTCCATTTTGATCAAGCTTTCCTTTATGTTATTTTAAAAGATTTAGTATAATGGTTTTACTTAGACTAATTACTTATATACAAAATTATTTTTTCTATCAATTATAACTATATTTTAACTTTCAGCCTTAATTTCAGATTCCGTTTCTAAATCATTTTTACGAGCAATATCTAAATAGCTATACATCGTATACTTTGAAATACCTAGAAATTCTTGAACTCGTTCACCGGATTTCGTAATAAGAAACGCTCCTTTGCTGTCAATATATTTAAGGAACTCTATTTTTTCTTCTCTTGTCATTATAGCCGCAGGTTTACCAATTATGCGCTCCCCTTCACGAAGAATATGTTCTAACAATTGATTTACCTCGCTAACAAAAATTTCGTTATCCAAATACTCATTGATATTATAATTGTTGTATTGCCTTAGAAACTCTTCAAATTTCAATGACTCGGTAATATCTGTATTAATGCATATAGAGCCAATTACCTCGTTGTCTTCATTTCGTATATACATAGAAGAAGATCGAATGACTCTATTATCCTTTAAGCGAGTAATATAATTATAGCGATTGCCATCTTTGACTGTGCCCCTCAGAACTTCAAGACCAAGATTGCTTCCTACCCCTCCAATTTTTCTATTTGTTATATGGCCGTTTCGTATATCAACAATTGTTTTGTCGTAATCATGCTTTAAATCATGTAAAACTATCTCAGTATCACCTCCTAAATGTTGCTCTAACATGTTCAGCAACTGTGTGAAGAATTTTTTTTCTTCTTGAATATTATTCAATATTATCACCTCCTCGAATTTCATGAATTTATTGTACATTACAATATGTATTTTGTCAATACTGTTTGTTAGAAAAACTTTTTGTTTTATTTATATTAATACTTAGCGAAAAAGTTAGTATAAAATATAAATATATTAAGAGAATAGCCAGAAATCATATCTCATTGATTGAAGGTTTCGGGCTATTCTCTCTGATTTATTTAATCTAAAATTATATAAAAACTTCTATCGATATTTATTGATTGCGTCAACAAATCTCTTTGCCGTTATATGTGGGCGAGTAATAGCGTTTCCTACAACAACAGCATGGGCACCCATATAAAGGCACATAACAGCTTGTTCCGGTGTATTAATTTTCCCCTCCATTATTACTAAAGAATTTGTTTTTTCTGTTGCTTTAATAACAGATGCAAGCAATTCTAAATCTGGTCCAAAATTGTGCTTTACTTTCACTAATTCTTGAGGTGTACTTGTATAACCATAAAGTGTCGGTGCTATAAAATCTGCACCATATTCTGCAGCAATTTTAGCGTCTTCTGCATTTCTAACATCTGCAAATATCAATGCTTCAGGTATTTCATTCTTTATCTCCTTAATAATTTCATAAGATTGCTTTCCATCATCGCGAATATGTGAAGTTGCCTGGACCGCAATTATTTGTGCTCCTGCATTATATAGTTCTCTTGCAGCATTGATATCAGGCGTTAAATATACCTCTTTCTCTCCCCTTCCTATCTTCCATAGCCCTATAATCGGGAGAGGAACTTCTTTTGCTATAGATCTTACATCTTGTGGTGTATTTGCTCTTATCCCAACTGCACCTGCCCAATAAGCACATTTCGCCATCATTATAGTAATGCCATTCATATAGTGTGGTTCATCCGGTGTTGCTTGACACGATACAATCAATCCATTTTTCAACTTATTAATAATTTCTTCTTTATCCATTTTTCGTCTCCTCTGGTTTTTAAACTAACAGATGGCTATTAACTCATTCTATCTTATTTACTTTCCATAAGAGAATGAAAATTTTCGATTTTAGGTATGTTTGGATTTATACCTAAGTCTTTTGACAGGTAATACGCTATGCATTGTAAAGGTAATATATACTCAAAAATTGAAAAATCAGGATCGTCTACAAAACTAATATCTAGCGCTTTTGGATCGTTTTTTGTTTTTAGATTTCCGATAATAAAGTTGTGTTTAGTATAATTGGATAGGAAATCCTTTAATCTTATAATTCTGCTTTTATAATTTCCAGCAGATGCTAGGTAAATTATAAATACATCCTCATTAATTGAATTGTAGATTCCGTGCATAAATTCTTCGAGTTCATAACTTTCTATACCATATCTCACAGTTTCTTGAATCTTAAGTCGTCCTTCAAGAGCAGTTCCGTAATTCGAATCATAACCAACAATGATCATTCTACGGCTTTTAACAAGCTCATCTTTGTTTGTCTCATACCAATTTTCTGATGATCTTATAATATTGTTTTGATTAGTTACAGTTACTTTTAGCCGGTTAATTATTTTGTTGTACTCACTATCATTTATTTTCCCTTGCCTTAATGCTAATTCTATACCAAGGAGTAATAAAATTAGCAGCGTTGCTTGATAACCTTTTGTTTTTGGACCAGCATGTTCCGGACCACAAGAAAGTAAGATTGTCATATCGCAATGTTCACTTAGTCTTGTTCCATCGTCATTAGCTGTTATTGCAACCGTGTAACACCCTTTGCTTTTTGCATAATCAATACCTGCAACGGTCGACAAACTTTTTCCGCCTTGTGAAATGCCAATTACCATTGTTTTCTCGTCTAATACTGTTCTGCTGTCTTTAAATGGTATTGGATAAAATGCATCTACTGGTATGCCTAATAATTTTTCTAAAAATCCTCTTGTAGCATATCCGCCATGAAACGAAGTTCCAGATCCTATAATCTGTATCTTATTTATATTTCTAGTTTGAAACTCATTAATGAATTGTTCGGTAATATCCTTGCGTTTTTCTAAAATATTTTTTAAAGCCTCAGGTGTTTCATAAATATACTCTAACATCGCTTTTTCTGAAAGATTTTTATATATACTCAATTTTATACCACTCCTATATATTTTCCTAAAATACTTAATGCTATTATAATCAAAAGAACCCATGTAGTAGATATCTTTCTCTTTAATAAATTCCATACACCTAAAGTTGCAAGCAATGGCAATAAGCACGGGAAAATACCATCGATAATTTCTTGAACAACTACTTTGCCCTCATCTATTTTAAGCACGAGGGGTGTTGAAAGCGAAACCATGCTTGCTATCATGCCGCCAATTACAACCAGCCCAACAATCTTTGCAGCTTCCATAAGATTTTCAAACAGCCCGGCTTCAGAAGCATTTGTTATAAAATTCATGCCTTGTTCGTATCCTATAAAAGTTCCCTTCCATCTTACATAGAAATTAGGGATATTATATATAAGTATAAACATTATTGGTCCTAGTATATTGCCTTTAACAGCTAAAGGTGCACCTACAGCAACTCCAATTATTCTAAATGTTCCCCAGAAAAATGAATCTCCTATTGCTGCCAAAGGTCCCATTAATGCAACTTTTGCAGCATTTATTGTTTCAACATCAAAACCGTCCGGATTTTTTGCATACTCTTCTTCTAAAGCCAACGTAGTTCCTAAAATAAATGGGGCGCATTGAGGCGTTGTGTTAAAGAAGGTTAAATGCCGCTTCATCGCTGCAATAAAATCTTCTTTTTTCGTATAAAGATCTCGTAAAAATGGCATTAAGGCAAAAACAAATCCTTGAGCTTGAAGCCTCTCATAATTAAAGCTCGCCATAATCGGCCATGAGCGCCAAAACAATCTTTTAAGATCTTTTTTTGTATATTTAGCCATTATAAACACCGCCCTTAGACTTGTTTTGGTAAATTATATAAGCAATTATTCCACCTATAATAGCAATAGCAAGAATGTCAAGTTTTAGATATGCAACTAGTATAAATCCTAATGCTAGATACCCTGCATACTTTTTATCAAAGGTCATATCCAACAATAGAGCCATTCCAATCGCAGGAAGGACACCACTTGCAACTTTTAAGCCGTCCATAATTTGCATTGGAACTGCTGAAACTAGAGTTGCCGCTGCATTACTCCCAAAAAGAACTCCGAAGAACACTACAAGGGCTGGACATATAAAAAACAAAGCTGCCCCATACCATAAGGTTCTTTCAACACCTTTATAATCACCCTTATCAGCATATGTATCAGCCATATGTTGAAATGCTATGTTTACAGTTCTTATAAAAATGCCTACAAAGTTTGCTAACATCGCTATAGGAATTGTCAAAGTTACAGCTGCTTGAATATCTAGTTTTGAAATAATTGCAAATGCAGCACCTAAGATACCGCCAATATTTACATCAGCAGGTGAAGAAACGCCTATTCCCACAAACCCCATCATTACAAGTTCTAATGAGCCTCCCACTATAATGCCTGTTTTTATATCACCTAAAAGCAAACCTACAAGAAGTCCGGTTACAATTGGTCTTTGTAGCATATTGTCGCCTGCTATACGACTATCAAGTTGAGTAAGTCCGGCAAGGATGCCTAATATAATAGCTTTTCCTATCATAATTTACCTCCGCCTTTTGAAAATAATTTTTGTATATTTTCCCAGTTTTTTTTGGGATCTAATGGTGCAATTTGTTCGAAAATTTCAACATTCTTTTCAGCCATTCGTGAGAGAATCTTCATTTCTTGTTCATTTAGAAAAACTTGTTTTGATATTTTTACTTTATCTTGATTTTGACTCTGCCGAATCCCTCCCAAATTTACTTTATTTAAATCTTTTACGTGTTCTACAAGTAAAGCGGCGTCTTGTATTGACTCTGTTATAATAAATACTCTTCTATTGGCTAGTTTTCCGTCTTTATCATTTAAAAACTCTATTGCTTGATTAATTGTTAAAATTTTTAAATCAACTCCTGCCGGCTTAGCTAAACTCATTGTCATTTTCAGCATAGAGTTATTGCTTACCTTATCATTTGCAATTATTACCATATCTGCTTGCAATTTTGGTGTCCATGCAGTTCCAACTTGTCCATGCAATAATCTATCATCAACTCTAAGTTGTAGTAACATCTCCTTGCTCCTTTTAAGTCAAGTTATTCCTTAACAATTCTGTAAGGTTTTTGTAGTTATTAATTGATGAATTTAAGAGTTTTTCCCATATTTCTTCTCTTCCATATTTCCCTCTAACTTCACTTGCGGTTATTAACATAGCAATATTAAGGCCTGTTACAGCTAGTATATTATATTTGCTTGACAATAAAGCGGCTATATTGGATGTTGTTCCGCCGAATAAGTCCACTAAGATAATGCTGCCTTCGGGAGCATTTCTTAGAATTTCTTCAATTGGTTCGACATACTCTATTAAGGATTGATCTGGCATCAGCGGAAATGCAAAAATATTTTTTAAGTTTCCGCAAATCATTTCAGCGCCTTCTACGAGTTCAACGCCCCATTTGCCATGCGTTAAAATTAGTAAGTATGGTATATCTTTATTTTTTTGAGTAATACAATCATCCCCTTTCAAGTAAATTATTAAAGGTTGGTTTCTAAACTCCCCAAATTAAATCATAAATCGAAATTGGATTACTATCAGGCACCATTTGAATGATTATCGGTATTTTTTCTCTCCTGAAATAATCAATTGTCTCTATATCTGCATCGGATATAAAAACATTTGAATAAATTTTCTTTTTCCCAACACCACTTGGCATTCTTCCAATTATAATTTCATTTATTTTCACTCCCTTTTCATGCAGATATCTTACTATCTGCAAATTTTTAACTAGTATAATAGGAGAGCTATTTAACTCTTTATTATTTTTTAATATTTCGGCTCCTTTTTCTAAGTTATAAATTTCGACAATCATATTTTGAGGAATAGAAAGTTCTAAAATATTTTTTAATATAGGATTATTTGATACTTCATCATCTATAATTATTATATAATTAGAATTTTTTGCTTCCAGCCATTTAATTAAAATTTGTCCATGTAAGAGGCGCTCATCTACCCTCATCATGCTAATAGCACTCCTTATATAGAATTTGCCTTGTTACCTAATTCATTTTTTACGTTTTTTATCCCCTCAACGCCACTTTGAATTGTTTTGGCTGTTAGTTCCTCTAAGGGCATAAATTCCCTAGAATCCAATGCTTCTATTAACATAGGTAAATTAACGCCTGAGACACTTTCGCATTTGTAATCACTTATACTCGCTGCTGTGACATTTGTGGGACTACCACCAAATAAGTCAGTTAATATTAGAACCCCATCTCCCTTATCTAATTTTTTAATAGAGCTTCTTACAGCAATGTATAACTCTTTTATATCGTCACTTGGGTTCAGTCCTAATGTTTCAACGTTTTCTTGCTTCCCTATAATTAGTTCAGCGCTTTTTAAAAGTTCAGTTCCAAAATTGCCATGTGTAACTATTAAGATACCTACCATAAATTGTCCTCCTATATACATGCAAAATATTTGATGTGAATACAACTACTTAGCAATTACCTATTGTTAAATGCAAGTTCGGTGCCAAATTAGTGTGTCATGATAAATATTAAAAAGGCGAGGGCTTGCAAATGAAGCATTTCTCGCCTTTTTAATATAAAGTTTAAAAACTTTTTTCAATTTAATTTTTCTTTTCAAGATTAGTGTGCTACTGTGTGTCAAAAATATCCATTATATAGCCGATTTCTGTGTCAGGTACTTTAATGCCAAAAGCTTCTTCTATGTCTATCAGTGTGTATTTAACCTTTTCATATATATCACGTTTTTCTTTTATTAGTTTTTCTATGCCACTATATGGAAGTATATCATTTTGGATAAGTCTTTCTATCATGCAGCAGTTATGGAAGATGTATCTTGTCTTTAATTGTCGTGTATCATTAATTCCTAACATCTTCACTAACATAATATAAGAATCGTTTACGAATTTAAAAGCCTTTTTTGCATCTAAAAACGTAAGCATTCCTTCCAATAGTTTGACGAAAACACTATCTCCGGATATTTCCTCTTTTTCATAAGGACCTGCGTTTAAACCACTTATACTTTTTTCTATTTTCTTAATCCCATCTCCAATTATTAGTTCATCTATTGGAATAAATGGCACTCCGGAAAGTTGTAGATCTACGGTCCCCACCACTGCTATCAGATCATTTATTGTTCCCTCATAAAGAGTTTTATTGCCGGCTTGATTTACCTTTTCCGTAATATCGACCGGTTTTATTTTAACATTATATTCATCTAAAAAAGGCAAAGTATTTCTTAACAGTTGCGCAATTTTTACAGCAGCTCCTTTTCCGGAGATACATGTAGTAAGTATTACCTTAGGCTCTGTAATATCGGCTTTGTTTATTACTTCGCCGCTGACCATTCGGCCTATATAAGGATTCGCATTCTTTATATCTTCTACGAGGGTGTACAGGCTCATTTCCGGTAAAAGGCTTTTTCTTACTGCTTCTATAACTATTGGTGTTGAAATATTTTCTATTGACTTTGTTGGTATATTTGTCTTCTTTGTAATTATCTCTGAAAATGCAATAAGAGATCCCATATCCACAAGAAGCAATACACCTTTGCCTTCATCTATGGATTTCACTTTTTCTATAGTTTTGTTTAAAATTTCCTCAACTTTAACATCAAGCGGCATATCTATTGCTCGGCAATGATCTGTTCCCAATAAACTATTTGCAACATTTGCTATGCTAGAGGCGGTAGATTCTCCATGAGCTAGCACTATAACGCCTATTTTCTTATAGCTCGTATCAGAATCTACGGTGCTTAAAAACATAGTTAAAAAACCAATTTCTTCTTTTGGTATATTAATTTCCAGCTCTTGCTGAAGCACTTCCCTTACCAGCTTTGCAGCTCTAAATTCTTCCGGATTGTTTAAAGCAATTTTATTTATTTCTTCAGAGTAAATAATTTCTCCACTAGATATTCTTTCTATCAATGCACTAATATGCATGGCAAGTCCAATTACGGCCCTTGTGCTAAATGTTCGATTAAGCTTCTGCTGAGCAAGAGTAAGCGCCATTTCTGCTGCATTGTACACCTTCGGACTTATAATCTTGAAAAGCTCTTCTTTGACCGGAAGCTCTTTTTCAGCATTGTATTTTTTCATAAGTTCTTTTAAATACTTTTCAATATCTTCGCTGATTATTTCATTTATTGAACTTCCTGAATACCCAATCTTGAAATAGTGATTATACTTATCAGTTATTTCTTTATATAAATTATCAGATAGATCGTAATTATCTACGGTCAAAAAATTCTCTCTATCCTGAGGTGTAAAAGTATAATAATCTTTTTCATATCGTAATAGATTTATTATCTCATTTCTGCTTTTCTCTTGGTTTAACAAACCAGTGTAAACATGCTCAGGCAAAAAATTGATGTTTATCTCTATTTCTTTTTTGCCATATGTTTTGTAATCAAGAAAACCTCTGGCACACAAGAGCTGGATATCACCTTTTAGTTGACCTATATTACCTGTGCAATTATATTGTAAAAACGCTCTTATTACATCTTTATGGACTTTAACAGGCACATTAACATTATTTACTTCATTTATAAAAAATTCCTCTATAAGCTCCATCCTTTCTTCCATAGGTCTTTCTTCCAAGGACGGAAGATTTATTGTCATGGGCACTCTGCGCAGAAAAGTTTTTAATAATGCAGAATTGATATTTTCTGTTGTAGCTCCGATTATAAGCACAGTTGCTTGTCTGTACTTATCCGTCTCGCCAAGTCTTCTGTAAATTCCCTTATCCATAAGTAAAAATAGCATTTCTTGGGCTTCCGGTGGCAGTCTGTGTATTTCATCTAACAGTAAAATACCTCTATCAGACATTTCCACAAGTCCTGCTTTTTCATTTATAGCCCCTGTAAATGCTCCTTTTGTATGTCCAAAAAGTTGCGATAAAATCAATTGAGGATTATCAGCATATTCGGAACAATTAAAAATAACAAGTTTCGCATCATTAGGTATACTTCCTGCATAGAGGGCATATTGGTACATCATTTCTGCAAAAGTTGTTTTGCCCACGCCCGTAGGACCGGTTATTAATGTGTGAAGGCCTTTTGGCGGGTAGAGAATTGCAGCTTTTGCCTGCTTAATAGCAAGCGCCAAGCTTCCTCTTGAACCAATTATTCTATCAAAAGGATCGCTCATTTTCTCTATCTTTTCTTTTTCGGCAGTATCGGCAGTATTAAAGAATTTTAAAAAATCATTTAGTGTGTCAAATATGTACCCATTTTCAAAATCTAATTTCGCAATTTGCTCTAAATGAGATCTGTCAAGAAACTTTACCGGCCTTCCATTTATTTTTATCGCTTTTCCTTCTCGCGCTAATTCATTCAGCTCTCGACTGGCGTTGCTGCGATCAACCTGTGCAATAGCGGAAATAGTTTCTGCGTCAAATCCAATATCGGAATTTTCCGTTAAATCTTTGAGTAAAATATTCTGTGTCAACTTTCCTAAAGCATTGTATACTTTTTCTTTTCTATTCATAAATCCTGCTCCCTTAGCATGAGAAACTAAAATGTCTTATTGGTTATATCCAAAATGCTAAATTGTTTTTTAAAAATTATCTAATTAACATTATAACATTTACCACAATATAGCACAAATAATATCTTTTTGCCTTATCTGTGCTATAAACTTCTAAGGTAAGTTATGAGATCGGCCGCCATTAGGTTTCATAAATTCCTGCCATTTTCAATATACAAATTAAAAACACGAACCTTGAATAATTGTTTTTTGTAATTTGGCATTTATTATATAGCTGTTTTTGCCATATAACATCTCCTCCTTGTAGGTCTTTGTGTCAAATGTTATAATTTAAGAAAACTTTTCCCGAATATAATATTGAGGCTAAATAAATTAGGAATGGAGTGGATTTTTTGAAAAAGAACCTTGCCTTTGCCCAGTCAGGAGGACCTACTTCGGTCATAAATGCTAGCTGCTACGGTATTATTAAGGAAGCTTTAAAATATGGTATTAAGATTTATGGAGCAAAGTTCGGCATAGAAGGCATATTAAACGATAACCTTGCAGAAGTAACAAATATCAGCGAAAACGATTTAAATCTTTTAAGGTATTCTCCTTCGGCAGCTTTTGGCTCTTGTCGTCATAAATTGAAAGACGAAGACTTTGAGAAAATATGTTCAATCTTAGATAAACATAATATAGGCTATTTTATTTACATAGGCGGCAATGATTCAATGGATACAGCTCACAGGTTATCCGAACATATGAAAAAAACATGTAGAGATATAAAGGTCATCGGTGTTCCAAAGACCATAGACAATGACTTGGTAAATACTCATTTTTGTCCGGGCTACGGAAGTGCTGCAAAGTACATTGCGTCAAGCGTAAGGGAGATGGCTCTTGATGCAGAGGTTTATGCAAAAGACATTGTTACAATTGTTGAGGTAATGGGAAGGGACAGTGGATTTTTGGCGGCTTCCAGCGCTTTAGCCCGCGATAATGTTGTAAATTCTCCCCATTTAATATATTTTCCAGAAATGTCTTTTGATGAAAAGGAATTTTTGGACGATGTTAAGACAGTTTTTAAGGATAACCATGGCAAAGTGTTTATAGTAGCTTCTGAAGGACTTAAAAACAAAAACGGCAATTATATCTATTTAAAAGAACAAAAAGCTGATGCTTTCGGAAACATCCAAATGGGCGGAGTAGGCAGCTATATGAAGCAACTTGTAGCTGAGAATATATCAAAACGCGTCAAAGTTGTCGAGCTTTCAATTCTCCAAAGGTGCGCTGCCCATATAGCATCTCTTGCAGATAATGAAGCAGCTGTTATGGTAGGTAAAGAAGCCGTAGATAAATTAATGAAGGGCATTTGCGATGTTATGATATCCATAGAAAAAACAGATAGCATCTTTAGCGCCGGAGCAGTTCCTTTATCCGAGGTTGCAAACCGCACAAAATTCTTTCCCGACCAGTGGATAGACAAGACGAATAGATGGGTTACCCGGGATGCCCTCGATTACATGCTGCCCCTTATTCAAGGCGAGGTAAAAGTTCCTTTTATAGAAGGGCTGCCAAAATACATAAGATTTATATGAAGGAGAATTTGCTTGAGTAAACTTAATATATCTCCCCGCCAAAAATTCATACTGGAGATGTTATATAAGCAAGATCGCTGGGTAAAAGGTCCGGAAATCGCTATTGAAGCAGGTGTTTCTGCGCGGACTATAAGAAATGACATACAACAACTTAACGCAGAAATTGGCATTGACCCGCCTTTGATCATTTCTTCTAAGCGCGATGGCTACATTATCTCAGATCGCAAAAAAGCATTAGAGTTGCTAAAACAAATTGAGACGTTGCAGAATACTTTGCCGATTTATCCAGATGAACGAGCGAATTTTATCCTTAAAAGATTGCTATTTGAAAAGGCGGCAATTAATATATATGATTTAGCTGACGAGCTTATGGTAAGCGACTGTACTATCGAAAGTGATCTTGTAAAAGTTAGAAAAATTGTTGAGGAGTTTTCTTGTAACCTAAATCTTAAGAGAAACTCAGATAATATCTTTTTGGAGGGTTCCGAAGAAAGCAAAAGAAATTTGCTCAGTCAGTTGCTCTTTAAAGAGGCAGGCAATAACTTCCTAAACATATCAAAATATGATAGCTATTTCGAAGATTTTAATATGTCCGCGATACAGGACATTGTTCTATCGGCAATTAGGAAGAACGATCTTGTAATAAATGAAATCGGCTTATTGAACCTAGTTATTCACATAGCTATTTCTCTTAGAAGAATTAAAAATAATTATTTTATCGAAGACTCTCCATACCTTGAAAGTTTTTTAAACACAAACGAATATAAATTGGCAAAAGACATTGCTCAGGGGTTGTCTGAAAGATTCGGCATTAATTTCCCGAAAGAGGAAATTTTATATATTGGTTATATGATTTTAGGAAAGCGAATTTTAAAAAGCAAGAGCAGTAGCTTTCACTATTTAGAAAATGTTATTGAAACAAAATATATAGATATTACTCAAAAGCTAATTAAATCTGTCTATGATAACTTCGGAATAAATTTTTCAGAAGATGAAGATTTGCTTGTAGGTCTTGCTATGCACATAAAAGCTATGGACAGCAGAATTAAAAATAGTATTATTCTTAGAAATCCCATTTTAGAGGAACTAAAGCATAGATACCCATTTATTTTTGAGCTTGCAGTGTTTTTATCAAATGAATTCTACAAACTTACAAATATACAAATGAACGAAAACGAAATTGGCTTTTTTGCGCTTCATTTAGGAGCTGCGTTTGAACGCCTTAATCAAAAAACTGCATCAAAGAAAAAAGTTATCTTAATTTGCACCGAAAATCTAAGAGATATCCTAAGTTCAAAGATAAATTCCGAATTCGGAAGCAAGCTTGAGATAATAGATGTTCTATCAATTGTAGAATATAATATGGCAAAGGATATGAAACCTGATTTTATTATAAGCACAGCAGATTTACAAAATCATTTTGACGTACCTGTAATTTTTATTTCCCCATTTCTTGATAAAAAAGATATTCAAGAAATTAATAAACAGTTGAGCTTTTTTGAAATTGTTATGAATGTAAGGGCAGTTGTAAGCAGAATAGATCGTGCTATAGTCGAAGAGTTATTTTTTCCGGATTTAGATATAGATGACAGCTTCGAAATCATTAAGTTTATGGCAAATAACCTGTATGAAAAAGGCTATGTTCCGCCAACATATTTTGATTCTGTCGTAGAAAGAGAGTCTCTTTCTCCCACATCTTTTGGCAATATGGTGGCTTTACCTCATGCTTTAGTGATGAACGCCTATAAGACCGCAATATCTGTTGCAATTCTTAAAAAACCTATCGACTGGGGCGATTATAAAGTTCAGATTGTTTTTATGTTCGCTATCAACGAATCTGATGTAAAAAGCCTCCAGAGCCTGTACAAATACCTCATGCAGATCTTAGATGACCCTTACGCCGTAAGCCGGCTAATCAAGGCGAAAAAATTTGATGAATTTAAAGGAATAATACTTGACTACTATGGAACGCAATAAATAAATATAAAAACTCCCTGTGTACCTTCTAAGTTCACAGGGAGTTTTTATCTTCTTGATATTCCTACACTATCTTTGATAATATTTCAAATATCTTCTTTACGCTTTCTGATTTTGTTTTGCCGGTTTCTTTTTCGACAATGAAACTGTATATATGGGGCATGACTTTCTTGCATCCTGCATCAAGACATGCTTTTACTATTGCCTCTATGTTATCTTCATTTATACCGCCTGTAGGTTCAAATATGTCAATTCCCGCTTTGCTTGCAGCTTTGGCCATAGCAATCATATGATTTAGCTTTTCTGTTCCATGCATGGGGAAAAACTTTACAGAATCAATTTTTGCTTCTTTTATCATAGCGGCAGCAGTAGAAACATCGACTAACGTTTCGATGTTCTTTTCGCTTAAAGGCCCAGTGGATATCACGACTTTTCCTATTTCATCAGATGGCTTTACCAATGCATTTACTATCGTGCCGGTATATCCTGTCGCCGTCAAAAAGCCTTTTGCGTATCCGGCTGTAGGATATGTCTGGTTTACATGATCCGGATTTGTCGCTTTTGCAATCTCTAAACACCTTTCCCACTGGGATGCGCTGCCGTCGCCAAGTCCGACTGAAATCGCGCTGTATTTTTTAAATTCATTAGCTACTTTAATGGCATCTTCAATTTTGGCATAATGTTGCGCCATTATGCCTACGGCCATATATCCATTTGCAATCTTGTTTAATTCAATAAGGTTGTCTGCGTCATGTGCTAATATATTTATAGCAATGCGATCTTTGTAAAATTTAAGCATTAGTTATTCCCTCCAGTATTTCATGCAATCTGTCAGCTATTATTTCATCATCTTTTTCTTTTAAATTTCTTGGGTCGATACTTATTATTCCTAAGTTTGCATAGTGGTCTCTGACATATATTGATGGATTGCCGCATTTAAGTTTTTCTATAATTTCATATGCAGTAATTTTAGCCGCTTTTTCATCGATCTTTATTTCGGCCCTGTATATTTCTCGTCCGGCTTCATCTTGTTTTATGCTAACATTTATGTTTTTTAGGTCGGCTAAGTTTTGTGCAAGTTTTTCCATCTTTTGCTTGTTTTCTAAAGCAATGGCATGATTATCCTCGTTTACGTATAGCTCTATAGCTTTTAAAAGTCCCATTATGCTTTCTTTGCTGGCTTTCATCGCTCTGCCGATACCTTTGTACTGTTTTTTGCACCAACTGATAAGTTCTCTTTTTCCGCATATAAAGCCGGAAGTCGGACCGCCGATTGCCTTACCTCCGCTATATATTACAAGATCGGCTCCTTGTTGATAGTATTTTTTAATGTCTTCTTCTGCGGCTGCATCTACAATAAGGGGAAGATTGTGCCTATGAGCTATGTCCGCCATGGCTTGAAATGAAACCATGCCTTTTTGAACGGTATGATGAGATTTGATAAACAGCAGTGCCGCTGTTTTTTCATTAATCGCGCCTTCTATGTGGAAAGACTCTGTTTTGTTTGCCTGTCCCACTTCTATAGGTCTTCCGCCGCCCAGTGATACCATTTGGACTATGGGAGCTCCAAAGTTTACGCTGTGTCCTTTTTGAATGATGATCTCGTTTTGCATGCCTTCGCTGTTTGGCAATTGTTCTGCTAATTTCATGTTTCCTTTTGTGATGCATGCAGCAACGCTAATCGCTATACCAGCCGCAGCTCCCAAAGTGACGCAGGCATCTTCGGCTTGTGTATATGATGATATGATTTCTCCGGCTTTGTCGATTAATGAATCTATCTCAACGTACTCTTGGGCAGCCTGCGCCATGTATTCGGCAACTTCCTTTTTCACGGCGCTTGCTCCAAGCGCCGTCATTTTACCGCTTGCATTAATTACTTTCTTTAAACCTAAACTTTCATAAATTGTCATTTACTTTAAGCACCTTACTTTCAACTGTTTAAGATAAAAATATATTTTGCTTGCCCTCCCAGAAGCTTATGCTACCGGAACCGGAAACACTATTCCTAATATCATAGCTCCTAAAATTGCGCCGCCGGCTATCGGTCTATCATATTTATAAAAAAGAGCTGCGCCGACAAAAGCTCCTATGCCTGCCGGAATACTATATTGAATGGCTGATAAAATAACAAGCGGGCCTAAGAATCTTCCGGAAGCATTACCTGCTCCCATCATTACGTCGGTTCCAAAAGAAGTGGTAGTTTCAGGCATAATTTTCCTTATAGCCATTATAATTATTCCTAATACTATACCGATTCCCGCACCTGTAAGAAGAGATAAGCTAAAATTGTATATAGGGGCTTTAATGCCGGATGCCATAAGCATGGCAGGTATTCCAATCCCGACTCCTGTCATAATCGAACCACCAATATCTAAGACTCCAACCAGCGGACCTTCCAAAATTCTCGCTAGAAGGAAGCCACCTGCAAAACCAGCCGCGGCAGCAAAATCTCCGGTTTTTAATCCTTCATCAAACATTTGAACTACAAAAATTTCATTGAACGCCCCTACATGATACATCACAAACATATGCGTGCCGGCAAAAACTGCGGCACAAGCAAGTGCGGTAATCACGGGAAAAGCAAGGGGGCTCATTAAAAAGCTTTTTGAGTTTATCGTTTTCTTCTCTTCCATTATAAATCCTCCATTCTTTCTAAAGTATTTTATTAATGCAAAACAATCTTAAAAAAACTTTAAAAGATTAGCATAAAATCCACGGAAATACGCAATAACCGCAAACAACGCAATAACTATTAGTAATAATGCCCAGTTAGAACTTTGATTTTTATTTTCTTCAAAAGATTTACCGATTAAGATGCCAAGCACAACGCCGGGCACAGCATTGCCCATTATCATATGCGCTAATCCACCAAATATAGTTCCGAAAATCCCGGTAGTTTTACCTGCATCAAGTGCGGCAATCCAAAATATTATCGGCATTACAGGATTTATCATTAAATTTGATGCAGGTCCTAATATCTTTTGGGCAACCATCGACATAGATTCTGGAATGGCAGATGCAATGGTATTCAAAAACGTCACTACAACGGCGCCTACTATGCTACCGCTAATTGCCATAGCAGTAGGATTATACATGGTCTCTTCCGCTTTTGGATTTTTAAGCAGCAGTAGGGCTTCTGCCCAGTTTGGCACTACTCTGTGCAGCACATCTTGCGTTAAAGCGCCTGCTCCGACAACAGAAGCCGCAGAGTTAAAAAGAAAACCAAGACCAAAAGAAAAATGCGTAATTGGATCTCCTTTGCATGCGTTAAGTTCCCCGATGGTTCGGAACGACCCCATAGACTGAACTTCCGGAGCAAAGAACATTCTTGCAGCGCCAGCTGATACCGCAGCACCAGCCAAAGCTCCGATTATGATTGATTTAATAATAATGACTAACATGAGTTGGAACCTCCTTTATTTTTAGTTATAGACTATTTTCTTGAAGGCGATTAATTAACCTTTTTTTACCATCTCGAATTACCTCAACACTATCTTCTTTGTAATCTATATATCTAATCCGAACTTGAATAGTTGATTTAACTAGATATTCCCTTTTTATCTTTGGCATAAAAACCCAAAGAAATTTTTCTTTCCTTTCTTTTATTGTCATTTTGTCAATGCGAAATGCTTCAGGTTCCATAAATACAATGCATCCATCTATTGATGCATATACTTCTTTTCTTAGATTTGTAAAGGCGTTTTGAATCGCAAGAGTTTCGCTTTTGCCTTTTCCCGAGATATTAAACTCTTTTACTATTTCTTTTAACTGATTTTCACTTTTTGCCTTTAGATTTTCCATTTTCTTTCCCCTCTTGAAGAATTTTCTTATATTCTTCAACAATTCTAAAACCAAGTTCTTCTACATCCATAAATCCAAATCCTAATACTCTGGCTCCCTCTCTTAATGCAGTTATGCCTGCGTCTATCGACCTTAAATGATGAGCAACCTTGTAGCCATATTTGTTCGCCGCCACAAGAGCTCCTGCGCCTCCACTGCCGCAAAACGATAACCCTATGTCAGCATTTTTTTCATGCATAACATCAGCCAACTTCATATCCGCTGCCATCCCTGGGATTACGTATGCTTCTGCGCCTGCCTTTTCAACTCCCTTTGCCACCTTCTGGCCCTTTCCGAGCCTGTCTCCTATAACTACCAAAATCTTTTTCTCATTATCACTCATAATTTCCCCTCCTCTAAGCTATTTATTTCACTTTTATTTTGTTCCTCTTTAGCAGCTCCGATATGTGTAGCAATTAAAATTACTTCTCGCTCGTCAACATCTAAGTTATACTTGCTGAAAATAGGCTCTGCTGACTTTAGCGCTATGTCCATTATCTTGCCGTCAAGCTGCGACTTAACTGCGCTTAAATCCATCTCCGGCAGGTATTCTCCTGCTTTTAGTCTTCTTATCAGACTTATATAATGAGCAGCGACTGCTATTTTTCTAGATTCACTAAAATGAATACCCTCTTTTTGTGATTCACTTATTAATCTTTCCATAAATGACTTTAACTCTGAAATTTCCTCTGTATTTAGCTGCATTTCTTTTTGCACAACTGACATGTAGTCCATTTTACTCTCCTTCTGTATTAATTAATTCTTCTCCTGTAATTAAATACCTCGGAACAAGTTTGAAATTGCTTTTCATTTTATTTCCATCTGAATCTATAAACAAATATTGTCCATCAATTTTTTGCATAACCGTAATTTCCGCCTTGTAGCCTGTTTCTATAGGTTGATTTTCTATGCCCAGTATTGTCCTTGGATTTATTGTCGCCAATGTTACAACTTCCCCTAGGCTAAGACCCAAATTTACAAGCTTAGTCAATGTAGTAGTTAGGCTGTACACAGGACCATTAATATTTTGATTGTATATATCGGTGCCGGCTGTATAGGGTTTTATATCCAGGCTAAAAGCTTTTTGCGCAACCTTAAAATTAAAACTAGATGTTCCGTGGCCTATGTCAAACAAGACTCCTCTTTCATATGCATCTAAAGCCTCTTTTAATACTGTACCATCCGGGTTGAAAAGACCGCCCTGCTTGCCATGATAAATATGGGTTACAATATCTCCCTTGTCTAGCAGATTCAGGACATCCTTAAGCTCCGGCGGAGCATTTCCAATATGCACCATTAAAGGTAGTTCCATCTCTTTAGCAAATTCTTTAGCAATTTTTACGGGACCAATTCCTAAATTGCCTACTACGCTGGCACTTGCTCTTACTTTTATCCCCTTGATAACTTCTCTATTATTTAAGATAACTTTTTTATTAGCTTCAATATCGATATTGTTATAATCCGAAAGCTCTCCCGTTCCCTTCTTAAGTCCATCTTTGGCAATGTTTAAAAATTCATATACTTTCGTCCTGCTTTTGCAAATTACATTCTTTTTAAAGTCTTCAAAGGTATATGCCCCTGCGCTGCCGGCATCTACCAAAATACCCACGCCCATGTTTACTCCTACTGTGTCCGGCAATACCCCAAGAGGCGTTACGTCAGGAAAGACATGGGTATGCATATCTACTAGAGAAGGCGTTACTATTATATCCTTATCTTCGATCACGAACGACGCATTTTCTTTAGAAATATCGTAATCTATTTTTGAAATTTTACCATTTTCAATTAAGATATCGCCATTAAAGTCAGCGCATTTCATTGGATCAATTATCCTTGCATTTTTTATAACTAAAGTTTGGGCTTTCACTTCGTCACATCCTCACTATTTAAACTCATATATGTTTTTATTGCTAAAATATCCTCATCCATTATGGTAAAGGGATACTTTTTACACAAATCTTTCATTTCTTCATATATAACGGAATCGACCTCTGATTTATCATTTGTCAATTTAAATGGCTGCCCTTTAAAAAGGTCCTTCTCTTTAGAACTCAAAGAAAGTCTCAAAGCCAAGTGAATAATTAGCCCTAAATAAGTTTCATTGCTCATTTTGATTGCAAGTTTATTTTTAAGCCTATCAACGAAACATGCTAGATCGGAAATTATGCTTATAAATGCCGGGATCTCTTCTTTGTTCGCTATTTTTAAATTATTGGCCGATCTTTTACTCTGAAACTTGCTGGTTTCCACATTTAAAACATTGTATATGCGAACCATATCAGTTTCTGATACAAATGGGCTTACGGAAATGACCGGAAAATTATCGTTCTTAAAATTAACTGTAGAAATAATTGCATCTACTTCAGGATCATTTAATGACTCGGCTTCAGACATCGAAATCGTTCCCTTGACTACTATATCGGGAAATTTATTTTTGAGGTTTGCTACAAGTAACTGGGCTCCTCCTAAACCGGTGGGACATACTGCGTATACTTTTTTTGTCTGCGTTCCCTTTGCCCTTTCTATGGCAGCTCCCAGATACATCATAATGTAGCTTATTTCATCATCATCTAAGGAATATCCGGTATCTTTTTCAAAAACCTCAGCCATTATTTTGGCGGTTGAATATAGCTGTGCATATTTTTCTAAAACAATATCTTTGAGAGGGTTTTTTTCCTCTATTCCCAGCATTAGCCTGTTGTATGTAGCAGATAAATGAAGATTTAACCCTTTAGATAATTCTTCATCATCCGAAAGGTCCATCCCCAAGATGCTGCCGGCTGTCTCTATCATAGTAGCAACACAATTATTTAACGACGGATTTAATTCCTCTTTATAGATCTGATTAATTTTTCCGCTTAAAAGATGTAATGTTATATATCCTACTTCAGCTTCCGGAATAGCAACTTCATATTCTTTCTCTATTTTTTTGCTCAAAAGTTTTGATATCTCATATTCAGGATTTTGCTTTAGGAAATTTAGTTTCTGCTCATCAATAGTTATATTAAAACCATCTTTAATCCTTTTTACCGCCATTGCTATATGCACTACTAATGCCAAAAAAGCACTATCGGTAAACCTGTAACCTAAGGCCTTTTGCGATTCATTCACGAAGATTTTTACAGGCTCTAAATTGATATTAGACAAATAGGTGGAAAAAAGGTCTATAACAATATTGTCTCCGGGTTTTTTCATTGTATTTGCATAATTATTATTTATTTCCATAAGACTTAGTATTTGCGATTCATCGAGATTTTCTGTAAGAAAGCTTATAATAGCCTCTCTCCTATTATCTTCATCTCCTTCTAACGCCACACCTTTTTTCTGTGTCCTGACAACATCCAGGTCAAACCTTTCAAACCAATTTTCAACATCATTTAAATCATTATAAAAGGTAGTTCTGCTAATACCGGTACGAGAACATATATCGCTTATAGTAACAGTATCGCTTTCTTTTAAAAGAATATTTATAATTGCTTTCACTCGTTCTTCTTTTGATAACGGAGTTATATATGGTTTAAAGTCAGAGAGTTCATTTTTGATTTTACAAATAGTTTCTTGATCGTTTTTCTCCTTATTTAACCAGATACCCGTACCTGGTTTAATACATAATTCCAGCCCCTTACTCGAAATCCACTCTCTAATGTCCTGCAAATCATTATATATAGTTCTCTTGCTCACTTTATACTTATTAGCCAACTCTTCTGCCGTATACATCTGATTTTCTTCATTTAAAAATTCATACAGAATATGACGCTGTCTCTCTGATAAATCCATAAAATCACCTTTGTTTGTATTAAAAAGTATTATTTTTGCAAAACCATTGTTGAAATAAAATACTATATCTATATACTTTCCAATTAACTTTTGATAATAATATTCGCTATTTCCTTGGAATATCCTTTAATATAATAAGTTCAATTTATTGCACCATACTAATTGCAATTTAGTACTTTATTTTTAAAACCAAACTATGTTTTTCCTTTCTGTTAGGAAAATATTTATTTGAAGAAGGTATAACTTACTTTATAAAATAGTTTTAGAAGCATCAAATTAAAATAATGTAGAAAGGTGGCAGTCATGCAAAACATAGAAGAAGTTTCTGTTAAAATTATTGCTTCCGCCGGAGATGCCTTAGCGCAGATGGTGCAGGCTTTAGATGCCGCACGAGTAGGCGATTTTGAAAAAGCTGACAGCTTAATGCAGCAAGCAAGTCTTTCTATTACCGAAGCTCATAAAGTTCAAACGGGTCTTATTACTCAAGAAGCACAGGGCATTAAAAGTGAATATTCTATATTAATGGTTCATGCACAAGACCATCTGATGAATGCAATGCTTGCTCAAATATTAATTAAGGAAATGATACAGCTTTATAGAAAGCTTGCAGAAGTTTCAAAAGGAGGCAAATTTAATTGAGCTTTGGAATAATTGCTACATGGCGCATGGCCCTTGAAGGCGTTGAAAAAGCTGCAAAAATGCTGAAAGACGGTTCAAGGGCAGGTGATGCATTAGAAAATGCTATAATGGCGGTTGAAGATTATCCCTTTTATAAGTCAGTAGGTTACGGCGGATTGCCCAATGAAAACGGCGAAGTGGAACTGGATGCAGCTTTTATGGATGGAGATACTTTATCTATCGGTGCAGTTGGAGGAATTCGCGACTTTAAAAATCCCATTAGCATTGCCCGCCATCTTAGTCGAGAAAGATTTAATATCTTTTTAGTTGGCATTGGCGCTGAAGAATATGCTCATAAAAACGGTTTTGAAAGAAAAAACATGTTAACAGAACGTGCCAAAAAGATCTGGGACAAACGAATTAGGGAAATAAGAGAACAGAACCTTAGCCCGTACGATGGTCACGATACAGTAGGTATGGTTTGTCTTGACAAAAATTCAAGTATGGCAGCAGGAACTTCTACCAGCGGTTTATTTATGAAAAAGCGGGGACGTGTAGGCGACTCGCCGTTATCAGGTTCGGGGTTTTATGTAGATTCACAAATCGGCGGAGCTGTTGCCACAGGTCTCGGGGAAGATATCATGAAAGGGTGCCTGTCTTATGAAACTGTAAAACTGATAGAAAGGGGTCTTAGTCCACAAGAAGCTGCAGAAAAGTCAGTATATGAGCTTACGCAAAAATTATTGCAAAGGAGGGGAAAATCCGGAGAAATATCTGTTGTATGTATGGACAATAAGGGACGTTGGGGCGTCGGAACAAATGTAGAGTTTTCATTTGTTGTATCTTGCGAGGATGATAATGTTCCCAAGGTATACCTTGCAAATCCTCATGGCAGCAAAACCTTGTACTCTCAGGCCAGTCAACAATGGCTAGAAGAATACCTTAAAAGAATTACAAGCCCCATAGTGTAAAAGTTAAAGCCAAAAAATGAAAGGAGATTTTATATGAATAAGGTACAGGATTTTCTTGAAAAGAAATTATTACCCTTTGCTGTAAAATTAGCAGGTCAACGGCATTTAGCCGCTATTCGCGATGGATTTATTTCATTTATGCCCTTCTTAATCATAGGTTCTATATTCATTATTATTCAAGATTTTCCTGCTCCCGGATGGCAAGAGCTGCAGACAAAGCTTTTTGGGCCGGGATTCAATCAGTTTATTATACTTCCAAAAAGAGTCACTTACGATATAATGTCAATATATATAGTCGCAGCAGTAGCATACAAGCTAGCCCAATCTTACAAAATTGATGCTTTCTCGGCATCCTTATTAGGAATTGCTTCATTTATACTTGTAACGCCTATTACTACGACGATAGAAATTGATAATACAGTTCATACCGTAGAAAAGGTCATAACAGTTGGTGGCTGGTATGGAACCCAGGGGCTGTTAGTAGCACTTTTAGTTGCAATTATATCCACTGAAATATTTAATTATTTTATCAAAAAGGGTATTATTATACGAATGCCTGAAGGTGTTCCGCCGGCAGTAAGCAGAGCTTTCTCAGCTCTTATTCCCGGATTTGCAGTAATCGTATTTATGTTGCTGGTTCGTCTTGCTTTCCTTCAGACGCCCTATGGTTATATTCATGATTTTATCTATAAAATTGTTGCTGCACCGATGACTGCTTTAGTAGCAAATAATCTTTTAGGGGCAGTTGGGACAGTTTTTGCTATTTCCCTCCTGTGGTGCATAGGTTTAAATGGCGGAGCAATTGTGAATGGCATTCTAAGACCATTCTGGGTGCCTTTGCAGGAAGCAAATTTGGCCGCAATTGAACAAGGCCTTCCTGTTCCAAACATCATTACAGAACAGTTCTTTGATATGATTTGGATCGGAGGTGCCGGCGCTACTTTACCTGTAGTATTCCTGCTTATACTCAGAGCAAAATCAAAACAATATAAAGAACTTGGCAAATTATCTCTTGCACCTGGCTTGTTCAACATAAATGAACCTATAATGTTTGGTCTTCCTGTAGTTCTTAATCCAATAATGATGATACCCTTGATTTTGGGTCCTGTGACAATAACTATAGTAAATTATCTTGCGATGGCAGCCAACATTGTTGCAAGGCCTACAGGTGTCATTCTTCCGTGGACTACACCGCCGATAATTCAAGGCTTCCTTATTACAGGTCACTGGACTGGGGCAGTGCTTCAACTTGTAGATATATTAATTGTCGGAGCAATCTGGTGGCCGTTTATAGCGATGGCAGACAAGCAAAGATACGAGGAGGAGCAAGCGCAGGCACAAATCGAGGAGTAAAACTACTTTTGTAAGTTCGGAGGAAAAAACTATGAAAATATATCTTGTATGTTATGCGGGCATGTCCACTAGTTTGCTGCTTACGCGGATGGAAAAAGTTGCAAAAGAACAAAATTTAGATGTAGACATTCAGGCAGTTGCGGCAACACAGATTCACGAAGCATTAGAGGATGCAGATGTTATACTTTTAGGCCCTCAGGCTCGATACCTTTTGAAAGATGTTCAAGAAATTGCATCGAAGAAGGGAGTGCCAGTAGAAGTTATAGATTCTGTAACTTATGGGACCATGAATGGTGCAAAGGTTCTTGATATGGCTTTAAATCTTATAAAGAAAAAATAGCAGCAAAATTTATGCCTACCAATGGGTAGATAAAACGAATAGAGGGTTACACAAGATGCTCTCAATTACACGCTACCGCTTATTCAAAGTGAGGTAAAAATTCCTTTTGCAGATAGATAAAAACTCCCTGCGTTCCTTCCAGGTTCGCAGGGAGTTTTTATCTTCTTGATATTTCTATACTATCTCTTCCATGAGTTCTTTCATAGTAACAATTCTGGCAGTTCCTTCATATTCATTAATGGCCATATGGACTTTATTTTTTGTAATTTCCTAAAAAGTTCATCCGTTTTTGTGATTATATCATTTTCTTTGTATGGATCTATCCCGAATATCTCAACAAAAAATTAGTATATAAGCTCAGCAGTTTGCTAACATACATTAACTTGCAGCCTTTATAAGTTAATGATTTTACATATCGTAGCATTATTTATAAAGATAGATGTTTATTCCTTTATACTTCTTATTCCTGCATTTTTTATTATATCTGCAACATCTTGCCATTTGTTTAAAGTGTAGATATGGAGGCCATCGATTCCCATATTAATATAATCGTAAATTAATTTTACAGTGTATTCCTTACCTGCTTTTTTGAAATCTTCAGGGCTGTCGCCATATTTTCCTATGATTTCCGCTAATTCCTTCGGAATCGAGCATCCGTTAGATACCGTCATTCGAATCGTAGGATCCTTTGAAAGAACCGGCATAATACCGGCATCTATAGGTAATGTAACTCCGGCTTTTCTAATTTGTTCAACCCAACACTGATAGTTTTTGACATCATAGCATAATTGGGTCATTATGTAGTCTCCACCGGCGTCCTGCTTTAATCGAAGGTGAGCTATATCTTCTTTAAGAGAACCAGCTTGAATATGCTTTTCCGGGTTCCCTGCTACTGCAATGCAAAATTCAGGGAAATTTGTCCTAATATATTCTACTAACTCATTGGCATGATCAAAATCTCCTCTTGTTTCCTGCCATCCCTTGGGGAAGTCTCCTCTTAATGCTAGAATGTGGTTAACCCCCATTTTTAAGTATGTCTCTAGCTCTTCGCGTATTTTTTCTTTTTTATTGCCTATGCATGTATAATGAGTTACCGGAATTGTTTTGCCGCTTTCTTTAATGGCCTTGCATATTTCCATATTCCGGCCTACATTCGTTCCTCCCGCACCGTATGTACAGCTGATAAAATCCGGTTTATAAGCGTATAAATGCTCTAATGTGTCAAGAAGAGGTTCCATGGACTGTTCAGCTTTAGGTGGGAAAACCTCGAAAGAAAAAGACATCCTTTTTTTCATAATATCGGTTACTTTCATGTTGTGCCGTTACAGAAAACTTATAAAGCTTTATATGATATAAGGGAGTCTAGCTTTTTAATGTTTTAAGTTTTTTCTGTAACGATATTCACCTCCTGCATTATTTTTTGATCATCTTCGGTCAGTTCCTTAATTATTTTCTTAGCTTTATTTGTTTTCTAAATTCTTCTTTATATTGTTTTCTTGTCATTTAAGCAAGCCCCGTGTTTTTATACTATCATATACAAAAATTTTCTCCAAGTTGATTTTATGGGCTATAGGAAAACAACCTAACGTGTTAAATAAGTATCCCTTACTTCATTTTCATGTTATTATATAAACATAGGCAAATTTTTTATGAGGTGGGTAAATTTATGAAGACTATACTTTGTTATGGTGATTCCAACACATGGGGTCATAATCCTGATGGTACAGGTAGGTATCCAAAGCATATAAGGTGGCCAAGTGTGCTTCAAAATGAGCTCGGTCAAGGATTCGAGGTGGTACCCGAGGGTCTAAACGGCAGAACCACTGTCTGGGATGATCCTGTCAGAGGGGAACATAGAAACGGCAAAGCTTATCTTTTGCCATGCTTACATACTCATAAGCCTTTAGATCTTGTAATATTATTTCTAGGCAGCAACGACCTAAAAAGTAGGTTTAGTGTAACATCTAATGAAATAGCACAGAGCGTAGAAATGTTGGTAAATATAATCAAGAAAAGTGAAACAGGGCCAAATTTAGGATCCCCGGAAGTCATGGTAATAATTCCTCCGCCGATTTTGATTCCGGAAAATGCGCCGACTATAAGTTATTTAGCACCTGAGCTTGAAAAAGCTATAGAAAAGAGCAAGCATTTTTCAGAGCAGTATGCGATGGTATTAAGCGGGCAATGCCATTTATTAGACTCGTCTAAATATATCTCAACCAGCAAAATAGACGGTATGCACTTAGACCCTGAAAGCCATGCTGTTTTAGGTAAAGAAGTTGCGGCATACATCAAGAAACATATATTCACGGAATAAAGAGAAAAATCCCCCTTTATTTCATACACTTTCACTTATTTTACCCATTGTTATACATTTTTTTGATAGCATAATAATTTACAAGAAAGCACTCCATCAATAAGTTGTTTGTTTGCCAGCTCATAGACATAACCGTCTAAAAGCTGATATACTATTACTAATAAAGATTGTAAAGGGTGAGGACAATTTTAATTAAACACAAAAAATTTATAGTAAGCATTTTAGTTTTGTCATTGGTTTTCGCATTGATTTTATCGGCATGTAATACGAGCACATCGGCTAAAAAGGCTGATGACAATGTAGTTGCGCGTGTCAATGATGAAGTTATTACGAAAGATGAATTGTATGATGCGTTAGTTCAAGAAAACGGCGACGCAGTGTTAAATTCCTTAATTGCCAATAAAATAGTGGAACTCGAGGCTAAAAAACAGAACATAACTGTGTCAGAAGAAGATGTGCAAAAAGAAGTTGATAAACTGGCCGAGCAATACGGCGGTGAAGAAGCATTTACTCAGTTTCTTGATATGTATGGCTATTCTTTAGATGGAATAAAGGATAATATTAAAATGAACTTATATGTCAAAAAACTCCTTGAACCTACAATTAAAATAGAAGAAAGTGAAATGAAAAGTTATTTTGACGAGAATAAAGCAAACTTTGACACGCCGGAGCAGGTCAAGGCAAGCCATATTTTGGTCGACACTGAAGAAAAAGCAAAAGAGGTTAAGCAAAAATTGCAAGACGGAGAAGATTTTGCAGAACTTGCAAAGACTTATTCCACTGACACCTCAAATAATCAGCAGGGCGGAGAGCTTGGTTATTTTTCAAAAGGGCAAATGACCCCAGAGTTTGAAGAAGCCGCATTTTCTTTAAAGGTTGGAGAAATAAGCGATCCTGTAAAGACAGAATTTGGCTATCATATTATCAAGGTTGAAGACAAAAAAGAGGCAAAAGAAGCAACTTATGAAGAAAGCAAAGATAAAATAAAAGAAGTATTATTGGAAGAAAAGCTGTCAACTGCATTTAGTACTTGGATTCAAGAAAAATTTAGCGAATACAAGATAGAAACGCTTATATAAACAAACAACAAATTTACCCAGCGCCTGCAAGCTAAAAACTTTTGCAGGCGCTGCACTTCTTGATATTTTGTATTATTTGTTATATAATAGATTTGTAGTATAATTTCATACGGGGGCGTTTGGTTTCGACGGGGGTAGCAGGGATAAGAGCTGCAGGCCGAGCTTTCCGACTCGTAAATCCGGAAACAATAATTAAACGCCAATAACGATTTAGCTTACGCTGCTTAATTAAAGCAGCGCGTCCTTACTCGGCTTTGCCCGAGAGCTGAGATAAGGGCGTCAAAAAAATCGGGATTTTCTTTTAGCGTTGCTCTGGCGCTAAAAGAGAAACTTACAGAGCTGGCCGAGCTTTAATCCTGCCCTCAGGAGTAAAGCCGGCGAGATCCAAAATGAGGGATAAGCTTGTAGACGCTCTTATTGATGTACCTCCGGACAGGGGTTCGATTCCCCTCGCCTCCACCATAAAAAGCTATTTTTGATATTAATTAATTTTATTGGACATATACAAGCACGAGATTTGAAACTGTGCAAAAGGGCTTTCGAAGTAAAAAACAACTGCGGAAGTCTTTATTTTATTTGAAGATAAATACGGGGTTTATTAGTTCGAAGAAACATCTTACCAGGAAGTGGTTGCTAATATGAAGTTGCTAAAAAATATTTTCGGATTTAGAGCTAAGATGCAGCATAAGCAAGCCATCCAAATTTCGAAAATCTTGTTGTGTCTATTAATATCCCTGTCGCTGATAATTATTGCGGCCTGTGGTGTCTCAACAGATTCACCTCAATCTGATTCTCTGCCAAAATCTCCGCCTGCCCAATCCCAGGAAGAGGAAGTTTCTTCTGCGCAAAATCAGATCAAAGTCCATTTTATAGATGTAGGTCAGGCAGACAGTATTTTAATTCAGACTCCTGAAGGAAAAGTGATGCTTATTGACGCAGGGAATAACGAAGATGGAGATTTTGTTGTGTCATACTTAAAATCTCAAGGTGTAGAAAAGATTGATGTTTTGGTAGGTACACATCCTCATGAAGATCATATAGGCGGTATGGATGATGTTATATATTCCTTTAATATAGGCAAAATTTATATGCCTAAAGTTGCTTCTACAACCCGGACATATGAAGATGTATTAACAGCTATAAAATCTAAAAATCTCAAGGTTTCTACTGCAAAAGCAGGAGTTACAATTGACATAGATCCTAAAATCAAGATCGAAATGCTTGCTCCCAACAGCGAAACTTATGATGATTTAAACAACTATTCTGCTGTTATAAGGATTACATACGGTAAAACCGCATTTCTTTTCGAGGGAGACGCTGAAAGTTTATCCGAAAAGGAAATGTTAAAAAAAGGATATGATCTTAAAGCTGATGTATTAAAAATCGGCCATCACGGCAGCTCAAGTTCTACTACATCAGAATTTCTTGCAGCTGTGTCTCCAAAATATGCCGTGATAAGTGTTGGAAAAAACAATGATTACGGCCATCCTGCAAAGACAACGATGGATAAACTAAAGACTGAAAATATAATAGTGTATAGAACGGACGAATGTGGGACAATCACTGCTACAAGCGATGGCGCGAACATTTCTTTTAATTGTAAGCCCGGAACTTACAATTCCGGGGCACTAAGCAGCTCAAATTCGTCTATCTCAAGCTCCGTTTCAAATATAAATAAGTTTTCTACTAAAAGTTCGGAAATAACAGTGTATTGGACGCCTAATGGCAAATCATATCATTATTCTAAGGAATGCTCGACCCTTTCTCGCAGTAAGACCATCTTAAGCGGTCCTCTTTCCAAATGTCCTAAATCGGATCCTTGCGATGTTTGCGTTCATTAGGAGGATGGAATAAATGATGAAGGTAATTATTGATAGATTCGAAGGGGATTTTGCGGTAGTAGAATTACCGGATAAAACAATGGTGAATATGTTAAAAATACTCCTTCCTTCAGAGGCGAAGGAAGGAGATGTAATCAGTATAACTGTGGACAAAGAGGAAACAAAAAGTAGGAAGGCTCATATAGAAAAACTGATGAATGACGTATGGGAAGATTAATTTTCAGTTGCCTTTTTGTATTCCTCAGCTATTTCTTTTAGCTTTTCACAGTTTATATCATAAAAAGGAGAATTATTCATGCGGACTGCAGTTCCAAAGTGAACTTCTTTTGTCCCGGTTTTTTTAATAACCGGAGCTAAAGTCTCTTTTGTCATGCCTCCCCCTACCATAATTTCGATCTTTCCTTTTCCGGCTTCGATCATCCTACATATTGTAGAAAGATTGTCCATAGGCTTTCCTTTACCGCCAGAGGTAAGCACTCGTTTTATCTGTGGATATTTTGCAAGAATTTTAATGCTTTCTACCAAATCTTTTGTCTCTTCAATTGCCCGGTGAAAAGTTATATCAAGTCCCTCTGCTGTCCTCAACAATTTTTGTAAATTTCTTTCATCAATACTTCCGTTTTCATCCGCCATGCCTATAACGATTCCGTTTGCCTTTAGCTCTTTTACAATATTTATATCTTCTTCCATGATTTTTATGTCTTCTTTGGTATATATAAAAGACTTGGCATGGGGGCGAATCATTACATTAACAGGAATTTTAACCCTTTCAACAACATTTTTAATAAGAGCATAACTAGGCGTAAGCCCTCCTTCAGTAAGGCCTGACACCAGCTCTATCCTTTGGCCTCCGCATGCCTCAATTTTTATCGCATCGTCAATACATGTTGCTATGATCTCAAGCACTTTTCATCACCTTTGCTAGTATTAATATGCTTTTATAACATTTAAAATGTTGAGCTCTTCGTCAAAAATTATAAGGTCTGCGTCTTTTCCTATTTCTATGCTGCCTTTGCATTTATCTACACCAATAGCTTTTGCAGGATTTAGGCTCGCCATGCGAACGGCATCTTGTAAAGAAACCCCCACCATTTTTACCATGTTGTATACCGCTTTATTCAGCGTTAGGGTGGAGCCTGCTAAAGTTCCATCTATGAGCCGGGCTTGTCTATCTTTTACTATAACTTTTTGCCCGCCCAGGGTATATTCTCCATCGTCAAGTCCGGCAGCCATCATGGAGTCGGAAATCAGTATGACTTTATCTTTGCCCTTTGAATTTACAGCAAGTTTCATTGCGGCAGGATGTAAATGAATCCCGTCACAAATCATCTCACAAGATACCCTTTCATCTGTCAGGGCAGCTCCGGCTATTCCAGGCTCTCTGTGAGTAAAGCTTCTCATTCCATTAAAAACATGAGTGACTTGTATTACCCCACAATCAAATGCTTTTTTTGCAATATCAAAAGAGGCATCGCTGTGGCCTGCTGACACTGTTATGCCGTGGTCTTTCAAAAAACGTATCGCATCTTGCGCACCGGGAAGTTCAGGTGCCAGTGCAACTATCTTTACAGAATTTTTTGAAAGCCTTATAAAATCTGCCAGTTCATCTGCGTTTGGCTCTTTAAGATGCTCGGGAGCTTGTGCTCCTTTTTTTGCAGGGGAAAAATACGGACCTTCAAGGTGCAGCCCTAGTACTTGGGATCTGGGATTATCTGAAACATCTAAGCTGCCATGTTTTTTATTCTGCTCTGATATATAATCTGCAACGTTTACAATGGCTTTCTTAGTATCTTCAATTGAAGCTGTCATAGTAGTTGCCAAAAATCCTGTCACGCCGTTTTTACAATAAAAATCAGCCATGGCGCAGAGTGCCTCAAAAGTGGCATCCATAGTATCATGCCCGGAATTTGCATGGGTGTGAATATCAATAAAGCCTGGAGCAAGATAATTGCCCTTAGCGTCTATAATCTTGTCAAAATTTTCCTCCTGCAGTTTACCGCAAGGCGCAATATCTTTTATTTTAGTTCCCTCAACAGCTAATTCAAAACCATACAACACCTCATAAGGCGTTATTATGTTTGCATTTTTTATAAGAACATTCATCAAGCTTCCTCCGTTTCTATTTCTGTGTTCTAATACATTTTATCATAGAAGGGTGGAACAGTGAACTTTAAAAGCAATAAAAACTAAAACTGTAATTGACGATAGTATAAAATTGCCAAAAGTAGCTTTGATAGGAGACGATAAAAAACTGCCCCGGGTCAAGTAGGCCAGAGGCAGCTTTTGTGCTGCTAAAATTTAAGAAGTGCTTATTACTTAGAAATTATTTATTTACACAGCGATGCTGCTTCTTCATCCATTATTATTGTTGTATCGGGATGTAGTTTTAGGAGAGAAGCCGGGATTTTTGTAGTTACCACATCTCTATTTAGAATTTTAGCCATAACTTCTGCTTTATTTTTGCCGCTGGCTAAAAGCAGGATTTTTTTGGCTTTCATTATAGAACCAATGCCCATTGTTATAGCTTTTGTTGGAACTTGTTCAGGAGAATCAAAGAACCTGGAATTTGCTTTTATGGTATCTTCTGTAAGATCGGTTAGATGTGTCCCTAGAATCAATTCCTCTGCAGGTTCATTAAAACCTATATGACCGTTTACGCCTATGCCCAACAGCTGCAAATCAATGCCGCCGAACTTTGAAATTTCTTCATCATATTGCTTGCAATAAGTTTCAACATCTTTTACCAATCCGTTAGGTATATGAACATTTTCCTTTTTTATATTTACATGATTAAAAAGATTTTCGAACATAAAATAGTTATAGCTCTGGGGATCGTCAGGAGGAAGATTGTAATACTCATCCAAGTTAAATGATACTACTTTAGAAAAATCTAATCCCTCTTCCTTATGCATCCGAATAAGCTCTTTGTATGTACCTATAGGAGTGCTTCCTGTCGCAAGTCCGAGCACTAAATCAGGTTTTTGTTTTATTTCGTTAGCAAAAATCTGTGCTGCTTTCTCGCTCATTGCCGAATAATCTTTTTCAATAAATACCTGCATAAAACTACCTCCTAAACATTTTTACAGATTAAAATACATTACTGATTATACCACAAAAAGTTTAATTATATACTTTTGATAAAATTAAATTAAAAAATTTTTTTACTTAAAAGCTCAGATTTTTTGTCACGCCTTCTGCTATATTCAAAGTTTTTTCTATATCTTCATCTGTATGTGCAGTCGACACAAAGAAAGTTTCGAATTGGGATGGGGGAAGATAGATACCGGCTTGCAGCATTTTTTTAAAGAAGGTATTATAACGGGCTGTATCAGACGTGGCTGCCGAAGCATAATCATAAACTTTGCTATTTGTAAAGAAAAGCGTCATCATGCTTCCGACGCGATTTATTGTAACCGGAATACCTGCTTTATCCATAATGTCCTTTAATCCCGAGCAGAGTCTTTCCGCCTTCTTGTTAAGCTTGCTGTATATGTCAGGATTTTTAGAAAGTATGCTTAAAGTCGTATATCCTGCAGCCATAGCCAAAGGATTGCCAGATAACGTTCCTGCCTGGTATACAGGACCATCGGGAGATACCCTGCGCATGATTTCTTCTTTTCCTCCATAGGCTCCCACCGGCAGACCGCCTCCAATAATTTTTCCAAGTGTTGTTATATCAGGCACAATATTATACAATCCCTGGGCGCCTTCATATCCAACTCTAAATCCTGTAATGACTTCATCGAAAATCAAAAGCGCGCCATGGCTTTTTGTTAAACTTCTCAGCTCCTGTAAAAATTCTGGCTTTGGAGGCACTGTTCCCATATTGCCGGCTACAGGTTCCACAATAACGGCGGCTATATCTCCCGGATGTTTTTCAAAAACATCTCTTATCATATCTATATCATTATAGTTAGAAACAACAGTATCTCTTGCAGTATCTTGAGTTACCCCGGCAGAATCCGGACTGCCGAAGGTAAGGGCTCCCGAACCTGCTTTTATAAGGAGACTGTCAGAATGGCCATGGTAACAGCCTGCAAATTTAACTATGATGTTTCGACCTGTATAGCCTCGTGCAAGCCGTATTGCGCTCATAGTGGCTTCAGTGCCGGAATTTACCATTCTTACAACTTCAATTGAAGGTAAGGCTTCTCTTATTTTTTCAGCCATAAGCACTTCAAGTTCTGTGCATGCGCCAAAGCTTGTGCCCAGCTCAGCCTGTTTTTTAATAACCGATACCACTTCCGGATGGGCATGTCCCAGTATAAGGGGACCCCATGAAAGCACATAATCAATGTACTCTTTGCCGTCCTCATCCCAGATATGACTTTTACTTCCTTTTTTTATAAAAGGCGGCGTAAGCCCTGCGGATTTAAATGCTCTGACAGGGCTATTTACACCGCCCGGCATAACTTTCACGGCTCTTGTATAAAGCTCTTGGGATTTCATATTTTCTCACCTTTTTCAATTATGTTCTCATAGATTTCTATCTTTTCTTCGATTGTAAGATTCTGATGCTTTATCTCCTCTCTTGCCTTTGACAGCTCATCAAGGAGTTTTTCATATCTTTCTCCTATTGTTTTGTCAAGCTCCTCGCGTATTTTCCTTGAAAGAAGAGGACTTTTGCCCCCCGTTGCAACCGCTATCGTAAGGTCTTTTCGCCTTAGCACCGATGGAACTATATATGAAGAAAGCTTAAGATTATCTGCAACATTTACGAGGATGCCGCGCTCTTTAGCTTCATTTGCCACCAGCTCATTTATACGGGCATCATCACATGCAGCAACTACTAAAAAATATCCGGCAGCATCCCCTGAAATATAGCTTCTATGTATTACGTCGATCTTATTTTCTTTGGAAAGCTCATCCACTTCATCACATATTTTGTCTGCAATTACGGTTACTTTCCCTCCACATTCCAGCAAAGACTTTATCTTCCTATATGCAACTTTGCCCCCGCCTACCACCAGGCACCTCTTGTCCTCTATATCGAGCATTATCGGGTAGTAAGCCATTTTGCCGCATCCTTTGCAAAATAGGTTATTATCATATCGGCGCCTGCGCGCTTCATGGACGTCAGCGACTCCAGCGCCACAACTTTTTCATCAAGCCATCCTTTCAGCGCTGCAGCCTTTATCATTGAGTATTCCCCGCTTACATTATATGTAGCGAGAGGAACCTTAAAGCTGTCTTTTGCACGCCTTATTATGTCAAGATATGCAAGCGCCGGCTTTACCATCACGATATCAGCGCCTTCTTCTATATCCAATGCTATTTCTCTTAAAGCTTCATCTGAATTTGCAGGGTCCATTTGGTAGCTTCTTCTATCTCCAAACTGAGGAGCCGACTGAGCCGCTTCCCTAAATGGTCCGTAGAAGCCGGAAGCGTATTTTGCGCTGTAAGCCATGATCGGCACCGTCACATAACCTTCGCTGTCCAATATTTGTCGTATACATCCTACCCTTCCGTCCATCATGTCGGAAGGCGCTACCATATCGGCTCCGGCTTTTACGTGAGATAAGGCGGTTTTTGCTATAAGTTCTAAGGTCTTATCATTATCCACATACCCATTTTCCACCACTCCGCAGTGACCATGGCTGGTATATTCGCAAAGGCATACATCTGTTATGACAATCATAGAGGGTATCGCCTCTTTTATAGCCCTTACAGCCCTTTGCACAATGCCTGAGCTTGCATAAGCCTGACTTCCTACCTCATCCTTCGAAGAGGGTATGCCAAAAAGTAAAATTGCCGGTATTCCAAGCTCATATGTTTCTTTGACATCCTTGACCAGTTTATCTATGGAAAAATGAAATACTTTCGGCATAGCCTCGATTTCCTCTTTTACATTCTCGCCTTCCACGACAAAGTAAGGATATATGAGATCCTTTACATCAAGTGAAGTTTCTCTTACCATATCTCTGATATTTTGATTAAGTCTTAACCGCCGCGGTCTTTTCACAAGTTCCGCCTTCATTTAAAATCACCTTCCTTATCAATATAATAGGCTAATATAGCTCTTGACAGTCCTTCCAGAGTATACTCTTGAGGTATAATATCAACGTTCCAGCCTGCTTTTTCTAAGGCCGCTTTTGTAACAGGACCGATTGCGGCTATCTTTACATTTTTAAAACTTGCCATATCATCATTTAGTATTTTGCACATAAAATCAAAAGAGGATGGACTGGTAAACACCGCTACATCGATGCCATCCTGGATTTTCTCAAGCAGCTCTTCTTTAATCTCAAAATTTGGTTCGTTTTTATATGCCGTAATTTTTTTTGCTTTAATTCCGCAGTTTTCAAGACCGGCTATAAGTTCCGTTCCCCCTATATCCGACGTTATGACTGCGGCGCTCTTTCCAAAATGCTCTTTTTCTATGCAGCTCAATAGTGCCTTTGATGTATATACCTTAGGCACCACATCAGGATATATATGAGCTTTCGAAAGTTCTCCACCTGTTTTTTCACCTATGGCCCATATCTGTTTGCCTGATAAATACCGTGCATCTATTTTATTTTCCTTCATACATGAAATAAAGGCATTAACGCCGTTTTTGCTTGTAAATATCAGGATATCGCAGTCCGCAATTTCGTTTATAACTTTCACATTTTCCGCTTGAGAAGATATTTTAAGTGTAGGGCAAATAATAACCTCTGCCCCCTCTTGCTTTAGCTCATTAAATGGCAAATCTCGCCTCGGCGTCGGCTCATCGGAAAAACCCGTTCCTAAAAAGAGGATCCTTTTGCCAAAAAGCTTGCCTTCTTCATACCAGGATAGCTCATCTCTCAAATTTACAACCTGGCCTATCACTATGACAGCAGGATTTTTTATACCGGCTTGTCTCACCTTATCGCCTATATTTGATAATGTACCTACCACCGTCTTCTGACCAGGTGTTGTCCCTTTCATTATGACGGCAGCAGGCGTATCTGGTGATTTGCCATATTTTATAAGGCTGTTTGCGATATTGTCCAGGTTGCAAATCCCCATCAAAAATACCAAGGTCCCTTTCAGTTTTGCCAATGCTTCAAAATCAATAGAGCTTCCTCCGTCTTTCTCATGCCCTGTTATAATATGGACGGATGAAGCTGCATATCTGTGCGTTACCGGAATTCCGGCATAAGCGGGCACTGCCACTGCTGATGTAACTCCGCAAATTATTTCAAAGGGTATTTGATTTTGCCTAAGATAAAGGGCTTCCTCGCCGCCTCGTCCGAAAACAAAAGGATCGCCGCCTTTGAGTCTTGCTACATTCTTGCCTTCCAGGGCTTTCGTATAAAGAATATGATTTATCTTGGACTGAGGCACCGGATGATCTTTCGGAAATTTACCCACATCAATAAACTCTGCACCGGAAGGTGCCCATTTGAGAATATCAGGATTTATCAGGCGATCAAAAACCACCGTATCGGCGTGTTTTAAAGCCTCTACCGCTTTTAAAGCAATTAAACCTAAATCCCCTGGACCTGCACCTATAAGGTATACTTTGCCCTTCATAGTTTACCTCCCAATTCCTCGGCAAGGCGGATACCGATTTGTTCTGCTTCGTTTCTTCTGCCTTCAAGTTTTCCCCGCTTTACTATTTTATCCCTTTCTATCATGCCTATAAGCTTTAATCTGTCATCAAAAATCTCGGCATATGCTCCCATAGGCTGCTTGCAGCTGCCGCCTAGGACTTTCATAAATGCCCTTTCGGCTCTTACTGTGCAAGTAGTCTCGTCATCATTTATATACTTAACAAACAAGGATATTTCATCATTAGCTCGAGTTTCCACAGCCAATGCACCCTGTCCTACCGCCGGTACTATTTCGTCCGGTGAAAAATAATCGGTTATAAGGTTTTCCATACCCAGCCGCTTTACGCCTGCCGCCGCCAGTACAATGCCATCAAGGCCGCAGGTTTTTATCTTTTTTATGCGGGTGTTAATATTTCCTCTTATCTGAACACACTGGATATCCTGCCTTAGCTTATTTAATTCACACATTCGCCGCATACTGGAAGTTCCTATTTTAGCCCCTGTATCCAGCTCGGAAAATCTCCTGCCATCTGCCGATATAAACACATCTCGGGGATCTTCCCGCCGAGTAATCGCTGAAATTTCAAGCCCTTCAGGCAAATCTTGTGGCACATCTTTTAAACTGTGCACTGCCATATCAATAGCACCGGAAAGCAGTGCTTCCTCTATTTCTTTAACAAAGGCGCCCTTGCCCAATTCATACATATTGGAATTTAAAAATTTATCTCCTGTAGTCTTTACGGTTATCAGCTCAAAATCCCATTGTGGAAAGTGTTCTTTTAATTGGCTGATAATCAGCTTAGTTTGCACTAATGCCAACTGGCTTTGCCGGCTGCCGACTTTTACAATTTTTTTCATCAAAAATGCCTCCTGCAAATACATTGACTACTGATTCGTCTAGCTTTTCTTCCTCGGCCAATGTCTTTAGTCCGATTAAATATCTATTCACTATCTTTGCTGCAACCCTTTCAAGTGAATACTTAATCTTTTCCTTTTCTTTTTCATCCAAATCCTGCAGCTTGTTTTTAACTCGTTCATATTCGCTGCGGCAGACTTCATCAGCATATTCGTTCATATGCCGTATCATCTTTTCGGCATAAATGGCATTATCCCATTTGATAATATCGTTTAGACTCTCATCGATCATATCCTCAATCATAGTAACTAAATGTTCCCTTTTCTTTTGATTTTCCACAGCGGTTCTTTTTAAATCATCAATGGTAAACAGTGTCACTCCATCTATTTCGCCTATCCGGGGGTCAATATCCCGCGGAAGCGCTATATCCACCATGCAGATTTTATCGCCCTGATGATGACAGGCCGTAAATTTCTCAAGGTTTACCGTATAGTGCGGCGCATTTGTAGCACTTATAACTACATGGCTCTGGTTTATGTATTCATACTTTTGCTCATAGGGCACAACCGTTACCTCCGGGATTTCTTCCTTGAGTTTTAACGCATTTTCATAGGTTCTGTTAGAGATATAAATGCGTCTTGCCCCCTTTGCCACAAGGTGCTTTATGACCAGCTTCCCCATCTCCCCGGCGCCTATTACAAAGATATTTTTGTCATGCAAATCCTTAAAAACCTCCAATATAAACAAAACTGCAATATAGCTTATAGAAAGCGAATG
The DNA here is from genome assembly GCF_001896645.1 of Tepidanaerobacter sp. EBM-49. Lineage (NCBI taxonomy): Bacteria > Bacillati > Bacillota > Clostridia > Thermosediminibacterales > Tepidanaerobacteraceae > Tepidanaerobacter > Tepidanaerobacter sp. EBM-49. Next base: position 565 of record NZ_MPPE01000025.1, on the reverse strand, counting down.
ATTTGTAATTCCGGTTTGACTTCGTGCATTTTTTCCAAGAGTAATCGCTTCTCTAAAGAGCTTGTTTGTGTATTTCCCGGTGGATTTACATTTTTTTGCAATTTCCCAGGCTTGTTTCACCTGAGATAAAATCTGATCTTCCCCCACCACCATTGATTCAAGACCGCAGGCAACTCGAAAAAGATGCTCTACTGCGCATATTCCATCAAGTGCGTAGATATATGGGGAAAGCCGAGCATCATCCAAAGCGAAAAAATCGCCAAAAAAGTTTGTAAGCACATCTGTTTTAGGCTCAGACGCAATCGCATAAATCTCACTTCGGTGGCAGGTTGATACTATAACCGCCTCAAGTATGCCATTAATTTCTTTAAGTTTTGCCAATGCTTCGCCTGTTCTTTTATCAAAACACACTTTTTCTCTAAGCTCAATTGGAGCTTCTCGGCTGACACCTACCATTAAAAGCTGTTCAATTCCCATTGCCGTTACACCAAACCTTTTTTTGAAATAAAATAGTTTCACACAAGAAATCTATTGCAAATTTCACAAATAACTTTATCCATATCAC
>NZ_MPPE01000057.1:0-16754 GCF_001896645.1 Tepidanaerobacter sp. EBM-49 | reverse complement strand
GCATAACAACTTTATGATGTAAATGAAAAGCCTGTATCCTTTATATTGCAAAGGATACAGGCTTATTTTTTCTGTTCTGGGTGAAAAAGTTAAGATAAATTACATTTTTACAATTATGCAAAATTTCTAATGCACCTCTTGATAATAATTTTCTTTATTACTTTATCCTTTGTAGATTTCAGGCTTTAACACGCAAATATCTCGTAAATTCCTATATTTTCCGGCATAGTCCAAGCCATAGCCCACAACAAAATCATCCGGAATTTCAAAACCTAAATAATCTATTTTCAAATCAACTTTCCTGCGATTTGGCTTGTCAAGCAGTGTACAGATTTTAAGGCTGGCAGGTTTACGGGACTTTAAGATTTTATGCATATAGCTTAGAGTCAGCCCTGAATCAACTATATCCTCGACTATTAAGACATCCTTTCCCTCCACGGATTCATCAAGATCTTTAAGTATCCTAACGACTCCGGAAGATTCAGTGGATGTTCCATAGCTCGACACCGCCATAAAATCAATTTTTAAAGGCAGCTCTATAGAGCGAATAAGGTCTGACATGAAAACTACAGCGCCCTTTAGCACCCCTATTACGATAAAATTATCGCTATCCTTATAATCGTTGGTTATTTTTTCTCCCAGTTCCTTTACTTTTTCTAAAAGCTGCTCCTCTGTTATTAAAACTTGCTTTACATCATTGAGCAAGGCTATCCTCCTATTCGCTGCTTATTTTAAGATTTACAAATCAATTAGCATTTATTTTACCACAATGCCTATTACCTATCAAGTATATCAAAATTTCCTTCATTTATTATTCTTAAACGCAAAACTTTTTTTGTTCTGTCATCCAGTTTAAATCTATCATCAATTCTCATTCCTGCAACCCAAATGATATTACCGCAAGATTCTACTATTGGGATTTTATTTCTCTTTCTTCGAGGAATTTTTTCATCAATAAAAAACTCCTTTATTTTTTTAAAACCATCAGCACCTAAAGGTTTAAATTTGTCGCCGGCTCTTCTGTTTCTTGCAATCAGATTGCAGTTTCCCACTTTATCAAAATCAAGGTATGCGGTGTTTGGGTCAATAGGCATATTAAAATTAGGATCGGGCGGTATAATATCGGCTTCTATCGTAACTCCGCTTTCGGCTATAGCAACCTTGCCCGGAACGGAAAGCTCATAAATATAATCAGGAACATCCGTATCTTTGCCGTCAGCATACAGCACAAATCGGCCATATTCTTTAATGCCTATAATGCCTTTGGGCAAGTCTATTATTTTGCCTGTTTCGGATTCTTCTATAAATTTAACCAGAAGCGCTGTGTGTTTTTCTTCAAAATCCTTTGTGTCTCCGGCAATTTTTTCTATTGCAAATCTTGCTACGTAGTATTTTATAGCTTCATGCAAATTTAAAAACTTCCCTATGTTTATTATAACGCAAAAGGGTTCAAAGTCTAGTACGTCTCTTGAAGCTTTTTGAGCCTCTTCCTTTATAAACGAAAGGTCTCGACGCGCTATTTCGGAAAGGCGGCGAAGGGATTTCCCCAGATGAGGACAGTATTTTTGTTCAATCAGAGGCATTAATTCAAGGCGAATACTGTTTCTAAAATAATCAGTCGTAAGATTTGTTGAATCTATTCTAAAAGGGATATTATTCTGATTTAGGTATTCTTCGATTTCTTCTCTCGGGATTTCAATAAGGGGTCTTATATAGAAATCTCGAACAGGTTCGATACCCAGTAGGCCTTCTAAGCCACTGCCTCTTAAAATATTCATAAGTATAGTCTCTTCATGATCGTCTCTGTTATGGCCGGTAGCTATTTTATCTGCTTTTATTTCACTTCTTACACGTTTAAAAAAATCGTATCTGACACGTCTTGCCGCATCTTCCATAGAAAGTCCCTTGGCTGAGGCATAAGAAGGAACGTCAAGCCTTTCGGTAAAAAGCTCAATATTCCAGGATTTACATAATTTTTCTACAAACTCTGCATCTTGTCCTGATTCATCGCCTCGTATCATATGATCCAAATGGGCTGCATATACATAAATATTAAGTTCTCCTTGGAGTGTGACTAAAAGATGTAAAAGACAGACAGAATCAGGCCCTCCAGATACTCCGGCAATAATCTTGTCTCCTTTTTGAATCATATTGTATTTTTTAAGCGTTGAAAGAAAAATTTCATTTACATTCATTTTAAGTCTTCCTTAAGATTTTAACATTATTAAATAAAAAAAGCCGCATTTTGCGACTTGTTATTTTGCAGCTTGGTGACCCCGAGGGGATTCGAACCCCTGATACCGCCGTGAAAGGGCGATGTCTTAACCACTTGACCACGGGGCCTTTTTGGTAGCGGCGCAGGGATTTGAACCCCGGACACTGCGGGTATGAACCGCATGCTCTAGCCACCTGAGCTACGCCGCCATGTAAGATATTTGCATATTTTGGTTGCGGGGGCCGGATTTGAACCGACGACCTCCGGGTTATGAGCCCGACGAGCTACCGGACTGCTCCACCCCGCGTCATTTATATAATATCGTAAATGCCAAGCTATTTTATTTTACAACAAAAAGTCGAATCCGTCAAGCCAAATCGTTTTGTTGAAATAGACAGAAATCTCTGCTATAATGAATTATAAAGTCTGATATTGCTTATCTTTATGAATAATTGTTTCATGGAGCAAGGTGGTATTTTATGGCTTAGAATTTTAAGGAAGTGGTATTAATGAATATCGTTATTTTGAGCACTTATCCCCCTAGAGAATGCGGGATAGCTTCTTTCTCTAAGGACCTTAGGGACAATCTTGTATCTATCGATGAAAATGTCAGCATCATCGCCATAACAGACGCAAAAAATTCCTACGATTATCCCAAAGAGGTTATTTTTGAGGTAAGTCAAGATGAAAAAGAAAGCTTTCGGGAGGCAGCAGATTTTGTAAATCAATCTTCGGCAGATGTTGTCATAATCCAGCATGAATACGGTATATTCGGAGGCGATGACGGCAGCTATGTCCTTGAATTTGCAAATCATCTTAAAAAACCATTTGTAGTTACTACTCACACAGTGCTTTTGGAGCCAACTTTTGGTCAAAAAAATGTGCTTTCTCGGTTAGGAGCTGCAGCAAACGGAATTGTGTGTATGACAAAAAGATCCGCAAAGCTTTTGAGTAAAGTTTACAGCGTCCCTGAACATAAAATACGCGTAATCCCTCATGGCGTTCCATTTTTTGAACCTAAAGGCAGGGATGAATTAAAGCAAAAATACGGATATACCGGAAGAACAATAGTTTCAACTTTTGGCCTTATAGGTCCGGGTAAAGGCATTGAAAATTGCATAAAAGCAATTTCTGAACTTGTACCGCATCATCCGGATATTCTTTACTTAGTTCTCGGCAAAACACATCCGAATATTATAAAAAAATATGGGGAATCTTATAGGGCTTCGCTTGTAAGCTTAGTAGAAGAATTAGGATTAACCGACAATGTAAAATTTATAAATGAATTCCTCTCACTAGATAAGTTGGGAGATTATCTTTACATGACTGATGTGTATGTAACGCCATATCCCAACAAAAATCAGGCTGTAAGCGGCACGCTAACTTATGCGGTAGGATGCGGAAGGGCAATAGTATCTACGCCTTATGAATATGCTCTTGAAATATTGGGCAATGGAAGAGGGCTTATTGCTCAAAATAGTGATGACCCTAAAGAACTTGCTTTTTTAATAGAAAAAATTATTAATGATCCCGCCTTGAAACAATCCTTGGAAAATAAGGCGCAAGAATTGGGTCAAAAAATGAGTTGGAATAATGTCGCAAAGTTATATAGGAGCTTTTTAGAAGAACTCATCGCTTTTGCTGATTCCAAGATAAAAGAGGTGGTGTCTGATGAAAGAAGTCTCCTATAAACATTTGGAGAAAATGACGGATAATACCGGAATAATACAATTTGCAAAATATGATAATCCTATAAAGGAAAGCGGATACACCGTCGACGACAATGCACGGGCTTTGATTGTGGCTTTAAACGCTGATAAAGGCATGAAAGACCTGGCTAAGATTTACATTGAATTTATAAAAAGTGCTCAAAGGCCTGACGGCACTTTTGCAAATCTAAAGCTGGATGAAAATTTCGTTCCTGACATTGATTCTGAAGACAGTATTGGAAGGGCTTTTATGGCTTGTTGTTACGCATTCTGTAATAAAAACTCTTCTTCGGAAATTAAAGAAACCGCGCAAGGTATCATCAAAAAGACCTTACCTGTCATAGAAAACTTTAAAAGTCTGAGAGCCATAGCATATTCTCTTATAGGGCTTGCCTCGCTTTTAGGAAATGGTTTTGAAGATGTGCAAAGCACAGACGGAATTTACAAAATAGCCGGTGATATGGCAGAGCGATTAAACAATGCCTATACAGCAAACCACAGTGATAACTGGCAGTGGTTTGAAGAATACTTAACTTACTGCAATGCCGTTTTGCCTCATTCTTTGTTTCTTTATTATGCTGTTTCCGGAGATAAAAAATCCCTTAGGATCGCAGAAGAATCTTTGAATTTTTTAACAGATGCCCTTTTTAAAAACGGTTATTTGTCAATTGTAGGAAATCAGGGATGGTGGCAAAAAGACGGCAGTATACCTACCTTTGATCAGCAGCCTGTTGATGCTGCATCTATCACCCTTGCATGTATTTGTGCTTATTTTGTAATAGGTAAGAAAGAGCACTTGGATATGGCAAAACTTTCTTACAGATGGTACTGGGGAAAAAATATAAACAGCTTGCAGGTATACAATGAAACTTCAGGCGGCTGCCATGATGCATTAACTTCCCGTGGTATAAATATGAATCAAGGAGCAGAAGCGCTAGTGAGTTTTCTGCTGACTCATCAAATATTGGAAAATATTTTAAACAACGATGCACAAGATATAGCAGAAATACCTGCTGTATAAAAAGAGAGGGTAGAATCCCTCTCTTTGTTTCTTATCTTTTTTCGGTTTTTTGTCTTATTTCATAGGGTATTAAATCCCCAATTTTCCCGAACGCAGCGCAAAGATACGTATCCGCTGCCCCATAATACACTAAAATTTCATCATCTGCTTCCAGTATCTCTCTGTCGCTTACAGGAACTGCACCGCAGGTAAAAACTACATTCGGAACCCACGATGTTGATTTGTCCCCCACTTCATAATGCATCTGTGGAGAAAGAATAGGGTTTGGAGACCTGTACAGAAGTCTTGACGGATTATCAAGTTCAACTAATGCTGCACCCAGCCTGTAGACCAAATTGTCATCGACTCCATGATATATCAGAAGCCACCCGTATTTTGTCTTTATAGGTTGGGCACCTGCACCGATTTTCATGGAATCCCACATCATTCCTGTCCGAGGTCCCATAATTATCTTATGCCCGTCTTTCGGCCAGGGAAATTTAAGCTCTTCAGAATATGAAACCCATATGCTAGGCTCAATTCTATGATAGAGTATATACTGATCGTTGATTTTTTCGGGAAAGATAACTGCATCTTTATTCCATATATTTGGAAAAGCAAGGCCTAATCTTTCCCATTTACTAAAATCTCTTTTTAAAAAGTCTGTGATGCCAATACAAGCGGCGGCTATTTGAGCTACTACTCCATCATAAGCGGTATAAAACATATAAATTTTGTCTCCCATTATAACTGTCCTGGGATCTTCGCAACCTTTTTTCTCTTGCGGAGTTTGCGGGAAAAAAATAGGTTCCGGAAGTCTTTCTAAGATATTGCAGCCATCAGATACAGCCATTCCAATCCTAGAAATATTATCATCGCCAAAAGCTCTGTAAAGTATGAATACCTTGTTTTCTATTTTGAGAGCTGCAGCATTGAGCACATATTTAGACTCCCACGGATGATCATGGATAGGCCGCAATATGGGATTGCCTTCATATCGCACAAGGCTTCCTGCGGGAGGCCAATTTTCTATATCTTGAACTACAACAGCATCATTAAAGGGTTTTATTTTTAAAAGGATATTTGCAATATCGTAACTTTCTTTTCCTTCTCCCATAAGTTGAAACACTACCTCCATGATTTCTTCTTCACTGTATCCCATGTATTTACATAGTTCTACCAAAAGTTCATTATTGAACCAGTTTCGTTCTACATGAATTGAAAGAGGTGCTGGTACTCCTTTGCCGCCTTTAAAGCTATAGCTCGCCCAGCTCCATGCTGAGCAAGGTATAAAAGTTCCGTCTTCTAGGGTAAATGAGAGATTGTATCCTTCTGCCATTAAGTAGATTGCTTCAGCTTCAGTTTTCATTCCCATATCTTCGAGTTTTTTCCCTAAAATTTTTAATCGTGCTACAAATTCTTTTTGATGCCAGTTTTCAAATATATTGTGAGCCGAGAAAATATCTTTGCCGTGGTGTCCTATAATAGAATTAATTACTTTGATACCAAAATTTCTTCGTTCTCTTGCATATAGCCTCCAGATATAAGCATAGTGTTCCGCTTCTATAGCATTTTTAATTATATGGGTAAAATAAAGAAGTTTTGGATATCTGCCCCCCATTCCTTTTGCAAGCGTTGATATTATAATAACGCCTGTAATTTTATTTAGTGCACTTATATTGCTCATGCTCGCTATATTGGGGAATTTATTTTTACCAACTACAATCCTCTCTATTTCCACTTCTTCCATATTATCCGGCCTGAGATTATCCTCCAGCCATAAATTTATCCTGTCTACATAGGCTCTCTCCTCGCTTATAAACGCCAAAGCCATGGCTTTTCGGGGTGTCACAGCATCTAAAAGTTCCCCTATGCTCGTATAACCCATTGCTACCAAAAGATTTGAAGGAATAAACTCACATAACAGCTTCTTTAATATTTCTTCTTTTACCGCCATAACTTTGCCGCAAGGCATCATCTCAAACATTTTATCAACTGATTCTTTTGTTCCCTTCAACGTGTGAAGATCGCCTGCAAACAGTAAATTTGCGGTTTTTTCAAGTTGTGCTACAAGTTCACTTATCCCTGCAACTATTTCTTTAGAATCAGCATCTCTTGGAATGTGCAGTTTATTGTATATAAAATCGTAAAAAGCAGCAGTGTATTTTTTCTTAATTTCATTAAATATTCCATTCGTCCACACTACTTGTCCGTTTAAACTTGTCAGCTGCTTCGGAAGCACAATTGGCACACCAGGGATAAATTCTAAATAATCTAATGGCACAATTGGAGGCGCTTTTTCCTCTGATTTACTAACCCAGTTTTTTGTAAAAGAAATTTTTAATTTTAAAAATGCCTTTGTTTGAGACGTCTCAAAATCTATTAATTTTTTGTAGGCAAGATTTTCTATATCCTCAGGGTTCGCATTGTCAAAACGTCTCTTGAAATTATTTATCTGTTTTATGTATCCTGCTACAGCACCTTCATATGCCACCATAAATGCAGATAAAATATCTTCTTTTGATATTTCTTCAGAAAAACAATATGCTTCTAAAAAACGATAAGTGAACGTCGCCCACAGTTCCTCATCCAATATAAAACTTTCATAGGAAAGATTATAAACTTCCTCTGCCGAAGATGCAAGTTCTTTTGGCAGCAGTTTTTTATAAATTAACCCATATTTTTCATAATCAGACTTAAATATGCTTACAAAATCTGTAAATTTATAGTATGCTTTTTTCGGCACATCTTCGTTTGCTGTAAATCGCAACAACTTATCAGGAAATTTTAAGATATCATTATGGTTTAACCAATAATCCTGATCAGCAATGATACATTCCCAAAAAGATCTGGTAATCTCTTTAAACAGAAAAAGTATTTTTTGCATTGATGAAGGAGATAGTGTAGCTCCTAAATTTACCTCGCAAATTTTTTTATCCCATACCACTGCGCGAGTTACAAGCCAAGGATCTATTCCATATCCGCCTATGTAGCTGAGCCAATGGGATGCTTCCATACAGTAATCCTCTACAAGGTCATGAGCTATCCCGTATAAACCTGCTAAAGGATCATATAGATTATATCCGTATATTGTTTCAAGTAATGGTCTTACCAGCAAAGTGCCTGTGGTATTTTCGAAATAGTGTCTTTTAAATTTTGCAAAAACCGTATCATAGCCTTGGGTAATAGGATATATAAGTTGTTCTATCCAAGAGTGGGAAAATCCCTCTCCATTTTCACTTACCATATCTGCCTTTAGAATTATGGCATCGGCTTCAAGCTGTTTTGCTATCTCTAAAATGGTCATTATGCTAAAGCCTCTGCCGTTTATACCCGGATCTAATATAAAGGATATATTTGGCGTTTTTAATTTTGTGCTTCTTATAATTTCTAAGGCATCGCTTCCTGCAGGATCCCCGATGCAAACTATTAGTTTTTTTAGGTTTGGAAACGCTTCAAGTCCCTCATCTACTGTTTTTAAGATAGATTCAATTGTATCTTTTTCATTATAAAATGGAATCCCTACAACTAAATCTGCATAACTCATATCTTGCATAGCATTTAGAATTTCGTCTACCTTTTTACGGAATTCATCTCCTTTTTCAACTACATTTTCATTTACGCTCAAATTGGAAACCTCATTTCTTTTTAGTTATTAATAATATTATTTTAAGAATATCATAAAGTATAAAAAAGATGTATACTTAATATATTGCAAAATTACGAATTAAATAGGGGGTAAAAATTTTGGGCATAGATTGGCTTTTGGAGGCCGATAAAATAAGTAAGGATATTGTAGCTATCAGAAGATATCTTCACATGAATCCGGAATTAGGATTTGAGGAGCATCTTACCAGCGAATTTGTAGAAAAAAAACTTCATGATATAGGTATTAAAACAAAAAGGGTAGCAGGCACCGGCATCATTGGCATTTTAACAGGAAAAGATTTAGGAAAACGGTTGGGCTAAGAGCAGACATGGATGCCTTACCTTTAAATGATGGAAAGAACGTGGAGTATGCTTCAAAAGTAAAAGGAAAAATGCACGCCTGCGGTCATGACGCTCATACTGCCGGACTTTTGGGAGCGGCTATGCTTCTGGCAAAGCACCGGGAAAGCTTTATCGGACAGGTGAAATTCCTTTTTCAGCCTGCAGAAGAAACCACCGGCGGCGCACTGCCTATGATAAAAGAAGGAGCCATGGAAAATCCTAAAGTCAATGCAGTTTTTGGATTACACTGTAACGTGGGGCTTGATACAGGAAAAATTGGTGTGATTTACGGAAAGGCTTACGCCTCATCAGATATGTTTGATATAAAGATAAAGGGTAAAAGCTGCCATGGCGCAAGCCCCCAATTCGGAATCGATGCTATAGCAGTAGGAGCTCAGGTAATTAACTGCCTGCAGAGTATTGTAAGTCGCAGTATAGATCCACTGGATTCTGCTGTTATAACAGTCGGAAAATTTAATGGCGGTTATCAAAGAAATATTATAGCAGATACTGCAAATCTTTCAGGAATAATAAGGACATTAGAGCCTGAGACTCGCAAAAAAATCAGGAATAATTTTGCTAAAATGGTAAATAAGATCTGTGAGGCTTACGGAGCCCAGGCTGATATTAATATAGTAGAAAGCTATCCCGCCCTTGTAAATGATGACAAAATGGTGGATCTGGTCAGGGCCGCAGCCTCTAAGCTCATTGGAGAGCAAAATGTAGTTGTGGTTTCTAAACCGGGCATGGGGGTGGAAGACTTTGCGTATTTTCTAAAAGAAGCACCTGGGGCCTTTTTTCAGCTGGGAGTAAGAAACGAAGCAAAAGGAATAGTGCATCCTGCCCACAGCAACCTGTTCGATATTGATGAAGATGCGCTGCCTCTTGCTTCAGCAGTTTTGGCAAATATAGCTTTTGAATATTTAATGGGAAATCTAAACAGAAGTTAGCTCTGCTATATGTAATATTTGAAAAGTGCTTGTGTGCCGCTGTCCTCTTCTCCTTTTTCCGCTAATTCTTCATATAGAGAAAGCGCAAGTTTTAAGCCGGGGGTTTTAAGTCCCATTTCTTCTGCAGATTCTAAGGCAATTTTCATATCTTTGATAAAATGCTTTATGTAAAAACCAGGTCGAAAATCTCCATCCAGCATTCTGGGTGCTAAATTGCTCAAAGACCAGCTGCCTGCAGCTCCTGATTCTATACTTTTTAAAACCAGTTTCGGATCAAGGCCTGCCTTTTTTGCATAAGCCATAGCTTCACAAACTCCTATCATATTAGAGGCAATCGCGATTTGATTACTCATTTTGGTATGCTGGCCTGCCCCGGCTTTTCCCTGCAGCACTATATTTTTACCCATTGCTTCAAAAATAGGCTTAACTTCTTCAAATGCCTCTCTATCTCCTCCAACCATGATAGAAAGGGTTGCCTCTCTTGCTCCCACATCCCCACCTGAAACCGGTGCATCTAAGGCATATAAACCCCGTGCTTTAGCCTCTTCATAAATTTCCATGGCAAGTTTCGGACTCGAAGTCGTCATATCTATCAAATAAGAGCCTTTTTTCGCATTTTCTATTACTCGACCTTCTCCAAGATATAATTCTCTTACATCTTTGGGATATCCTACCATTGTTATTACGGCATCAGCTTCTTTTGCAATTTCTGCAGGACTGTCTTTCCATGCTGCGCCAAGTTCAATTAATTCTTGAGCTTTTGATTTTGTCCGGTTATATACTAAAAGCTCATACCCTGCTTTAATTAAATTTTTTGCCATGCTTTTCCCCATTACGCCTGTTCCTATAAAACCTATTATTGTATTTTCTTTGCTTATCGGCATAATTACAGCCTCCTTATAATTATTTTTTTGACTTATATTTTTCTGCAGGCATTACTTCATAAAGAACTGTGCCACCGGGTGTATAAGGCGGGCCCGGATCCACACACTGCCACAGGCGGCCGTCAATCCCAAGTTTTTCAAAGTCAGTTCCCAGACGGCACGCAAAAACTACAGGCATGATATTTGTGAGGGCATAAGCACAAATATTATCGGATTTTTCTTTAACAATATTTGCTCCGGAAAAATAAAGTACATCGCCAACTTTTATTCCTGCTGCACAATTTCCTCGAACTTCCCGTACAACAGCAATCACGTCGCGAGAAATTTTAGCAACGCTTTCCACCGCCTTCACTCTCCTTTACCAGCAAGTTTTCTTGAGCTATTAGATTTCAAATATATAATATCATTGCTTTGGCTATAATATATTCAATTCTATAACTATGTTTAAAATTCCTTCATTGTATTTTATGAAAAAAATTTTTGAAACCCTATTGACAAACTCTAAGAAATATGTTATATAAAAAATAGAATTAGCACTCGGGAGTTGAGAGTGCTAACAAAAAAATTATAAGTAAAGGAGCTGATGTATATGGCAGGATTAGTTCCTTTCAACAGAAGAACACCTGATATTTTAAGTGATCCTTTTGATGATATAACCAATGTGTTAGATGACTTCTTTGCTGATGTGTGGCCCTTCAGAAGGAGTCTTGTAGCTGATACTTTCAAAATTGACGTTTTAGAAGACGATAAAAACTACTATATTAAAGCAGAACTTCCCGGTGTAAAGAAAGAGGAAGTCAATGTAACAGTAGATGAAGGCAGAATCCAGATTTCAGTAAATAAAGAAGAAAACGTAGAAGAGGAAGGCAAGAACTATATCCACAGAGAGAGACGCCAAACCTCGATGCAGCGCAACATCTTCTTGGCAGATGCTAAAGATGAAGGCGTAGTTGCAAAACTGGAAAACGGTATTTTAACTGTAACCGTTCCTAAGAAAGAGCAAACAGGAAAAGCAGTGCCAATTGAGATCGAAGGTTAATACTATAAAACCACCCGAAAAACGGGTGGTTTTTTTCTGCCCTCGATAGAGGCAGTTACCGGCCAGCGCCTTAGACGCTGGCCTTCTTTATTTATATGTTATTGCTTTTAGTCATGTACCGCCAGCTAACTGGTGGAAGTGAAAGCACCGGCTTACGTAAATAGCCTTATTTTATTTCTACCGTTGCTCCAACTTCGGCGAGCTTTTCTTTAATCTGCTCGGCTTCTTCTTTGCTAACCTTTTCCTTTACAGGCTTTGGTGCATTGTCTACTAAGTCTTTTGCTTCTTTTAAGCCTAATCCTGTGATTTCTCTTACAACCTTTATAACTTTAATCTTCTGATCCCCTGCTGCAGATAAGATTACATCAAATTCAGTCTGCTCTGCCTCAGCGGCTTCTGCGGCTCCGCCTGCGGCAGGAGCTGCTGCAGCTGCCACAGGAGCTACTGCTGTCACTCCAAATCTTTCCTGTAAATCCTTTACAAGTTCTGATAACTCTAGTACTGTCATATTTTCAATAGCAGAAATAATTTCTTCTTTTGTCATTAATTTTTCCTCCTCAATTTTACTTAAAATTAGTTTTTATATTTTGATGTGAACCTTTAAGAAGCTTTCTTTTCCTCAATAGCTTGCAATGTATAAACCAAATTGCGAAGCGTTCCCTGTAATACTCCCACAATACCATATAGCGGCGACTGAATTGCGCCGACTGCATTTGCAAGAAGTTGTTCTTTCGGGGGTAGTTTAGCAAGTTCATCAATCATTTCCTTGCTGGCAACTTTGCCTTCCACTACACCGGCTTTAATTTCTAATTCCTTGTGGGTTTTTGCAAACTCTGTTAGCAGCTTTGCAGGCGCTACCGGATCTTCATAACTGAAAGCTACGGCAGTAGGGCCTTCAAGAAAATCATCCAAGCTATAGTCAAAATCTTCAAGAGCGATATGCATTAGCGTATTTTTTGCAACTTTATATTCTATGCCCTGCTCCCGAAGCTTACGGCGAAGTTCGGTTATGGCCGCTACATTTAAGCCACGATAATCCGTAAGAATAACAGCTTTTGAACGACTAAATTTATCCTTTAATTCTTCTACAGCTTTTATCTTCGATTCTTTTACTGGCACTGTTTCACCTCCCAACATTTTTACTGCTTTTAACAAATTAAATAAAGCCTTTCTGCAGAAACAGAAAGGCTTTAGCATTTAAACAAATTCATGATTTTGTATGGAACAAAACCATTTTGCTTTAATTGCCTCGGTAGGAAATTAAGCTTTTATAAGCACCTACTGTCTGCAGCATTTATTATTTTTATATTCAATTTAGATTTAAGCCGCTACTTTTTGAGGATTTATTTTTATCCCGGGTCCCATGGTGCTGGATACAACTATACTTTTGATGTACTGGCCTTTAGCTGAAGCCGGTTTTGCTTTAATTATAGCATCCATTAGAGCATTAAAGTTGTCTATCAGTTTATCAACCCCAAAAGATTTTTTGCCGATCGGGGCATGTACAATCCCGGTTTTGTCAACTCTAAATTCTATTTTTCCGGCTTTAACCTCTTTTACGGCTTTTCCTACATCAAAAGTTACTGTACCTGCTTTCGGGTTGGGCATAAGGCCTCTGGGGCCTAAAATCCTTCCTAACTTCCCTACGCTTCCCATCATATCAGGTGTTGCAATCGCAACATCGAAATCAAGAAATCCGTTTTCAACTTTTGCAACCAAATCTTCTGCGCCTACATAATCGGCTCCTGCCTCTTCGGCTTCCTTGATTTTGTCTCCCTTGGCAAATACTAAAACTCTAACGCTTTTGCCGGTTCCATGTGGAAGTGTGACCGTACCTCTCACCTGCTGATCGGCATGTCTCGGGTCAACGCCAAGACGGATAGCGACTTCTATAGTTTCATCAAAATTTGCTACTGCTGTCTTTTCTAATAACTCAAATGCTTCTCTTACATCATACACTTTTGTTCTATCTACTAGTTTTAATGCTTCTAGATATTTTTTGCCATGTTTAGCCATTTAGCGTACCTCCTTGTGGTAATATCGGAAAAATCCTCCCACTAGAAAATTTATTCGACTGTAATGCCCATACTGCGGGCAGTTCCCTCTACCATCCTCATTGCAGCTTCGATGCTGTTAGCGTTAAGATCGACCATTTTTAACTGGGCTATTTCTTGAACATCTTTCTTGCTGACTTTTCCTACTTTGACTCGATTGGGCTCTCCAGAGCCTTTTTCCACTCCTGCAGCCTTTTTAAGCAACACAGAGGCCGGGGGAGTCTTTAAAACAAAAGTAAATGATCTGTCCTGATATACTGAAAGTTCCACAGGTATAATCAAACCGGCTTGGTTTGCTGTTTTTTCGTTAAACTCTTTACAGAAATTCATTATATTTATACCGGTAGGACCAAGTGCCGGGCCTACTGGTGGGGCTGGCGTTGCTTTACCTGCAGGAATCTGAAGTTTAACTACGGATACTACTTTTTTTGCCATTGGCACACCTCCTCTAACACAACTGTTATAGTTTTTCTATTTGATCAAAACCTAATTCTATAGGTGTTTCTCTGCCAAACATAGATATGAGCACTTTTACTTTTTGCTTTTCGGGATTTATCTCTATAACGTTTCCAACAAAGTTCTCAAATGGCCCAGACGAGACCTTAACGCTCTGATTTATGGCAATATCAATTTTATGCTTCGGCTCTTCAATACCCATTTGCTTTAGAATCTGTTTAACTTCAGACTCGTTAAGGGGAATAGGTTTGCTTCCTGCTCCTACAAATCCCGTAACTCCCGGTGTGTTGCGGACGACATACCAGGAATCATCTGTTACAATCATTTCGACCAGGACATATCCTGGAAAAATTTTGCGCTGTGTAGTTTTTCGCTTTCCGTTTTTAATTTCTATTTCGTCCTCCATAGGAACAAGAATCCGAAAAATCTTATCCTGCATACCCATGGATTCAACACGCTTTTCCAGGTTAGTTTTTACTTTATTTTCGTAACCTGAATAAGTATGAATAACGTACCAATTTTTTGACATGCTGCCGGGCTGTGCCCAACCTCCTTCAATTATCGGAGAATAAGTGATAATAATCTATAAAATATATTGTCTGATATCCACAAAAAACCGCTTACGATAACAACAGATATCATAACCACAAGAGTATATGTGGTAAGTTCATTTTTGGTGGGCCATGTTACTTTTTTAAGTTCGGACCTTACTTCTCTAAAAAACTTTCCGGTCCGCTTTATAATTCCCTCCTTAGCCGCTGCCATAAGACAATCCTCCTAGTCAATCATTTAGTTTCCCTGTGCAGTGTATGTTTTCCGCAGCGTCTGCAGTATTTAGTCATTTCCAATCTATCGGGATCATTCTTTTTATTTTTTTGAGTAAAATAATTTCTTTCCTTGCATTCTGTACATGCTAAAACTATGTTGGTCCTCAATGAGTGCGCACCTCCTACTCATGTTCGTATATATAGTTTATTCCCAGTCTTTATCTAGTGTGTAAGGATTTTTCGCTTTTTAGTCACTTAAATAAATTTATCATAATTGGCGTATGTTGTCAATAAATTAGATTTTATTTAAAAGATGGATCAAAGATGAGCATATAAATCATTATCATATGATAATCATTGTCGCACTTGACTTTCAGGGTTTTTGATGTTATATTTTCATTATAATGAGAACAGGCTTTTGCCGGGCGCACGGACGCAGCAATTAGAATTTTTGCAGGACTCATTCCTGCAAGTTTTTTTTACGCCAAATTTTTCCTTTAGCAGGGGAAGGATATTTTTAAAATTAACCAAATTTTGCACTATAAATGAAGATTTTGTACGTTCTTATTTCAACATTTACAGGAGGAATACCGCCAGTGAATAAAAAAGTTAAAAACATCAATAATTATTTAATTGCATTATTTTTAAAGGAAAATGATTTTCCCGAAAGAGTAACCGATCCGCAGTTAAGGAGAAAGTATGCATACCTTGAGGCATGGGTAAGTATAGTAGGAAATCTGGTTCTGGCTGCAATTAAGATTTTCTTTGGGCTTACCTTAAATAGTATTTCATTAATGGCGGACGCCATTCATACAGCATCAGATGTATTGACTTCCATAGTGGTGCTCTTAGGTTTCAAATTTTCCAGTTCCCCGGCCGATGAAAAACATCCGTACGGTCATGGCAGAATAGAATCGCTTGCCACTTTATTGATTGCTGCGATGCTGATTGTGGTGGGGGTTCAGTTTGGCCAGACTTCATGGAGCCGTTTTATTGCGAACACTCCTGTAAAAGGAAGCTTTATGGTAGCAGGTGTAATGGTAGTCGGAGCTATATTTAAAGAATGGATGGCTCAATTTTCCGTTGACCTTGGGATGCGAACTAATGCTTCTGCTCTGATGGCAGATGCTATGCACCATAGGACTGACGGTATAGCTTCAATTCTTGTAGCTATTGCCATTATCGCTTCTAGATATGGCTATTATAGAGTAGATGCCATATTTGGTCTCGGAGTTTCTGCATTAATTATCTATACCGGCATAAACATAATAGCAGAATCCGCTTCCAGACTTATAGGAGAAGCTCCTGATGAGGAAATTTTAAAGGTTATCGAAAAATGTGCTCTTTCTATTCCAGGTGTCTGTAGTATTCACAAAGTCAACGTCCATGACTATGGGGATTATAAGGAAATCTCATTGCACATACAAGTAGAAAAAGATATGCCCCTCATCAAGGCTCATGAGATATCAGAGCAAGTGGAAAGAGCTATTGAAGCTGAGACAGATTCTAATGTTACTGTTCATATCGAGCCGTTAAGGAGTTAAAAACTAACTAAAAAGAAGGGGACCAAGCCCCTTCTTTATTCATATCATATTATTTAGTTCTCGATTACCTCTGTTACTACACCTGCTCCAACTGTTCTTCCACCTTCACGGATAGCAAATCTAAGTCCTGGTTCGATGGCTATAGG